>JASHPD010000048.1 GCA_030038315.1 Acidobacteriaceae bacterium | reverse complement strand
GGGAATGCCGGTCAGCTACGACGTGAGCGTAAAACACGACGTGATTGGCAACGGCTACTTTGCCACGTTGCGGATTCCATTGATTGCCGGACGGCTCTTCGGGCCACAGGATACGGCAAGCTCGCAACTCGTGGCCATCATCAGCCAGCACATGGCAAAGACGCTCTTTCCCGCCGGCTCGCCCATCGGCAAAAGTTACTACCTCGGCGATACCAGCAGCTCGAAGGTGCGGATCATCGGCATTGTGAAGGATGTGAAGTTCGGCACCCTGGACGAAAGCACCCAGTCCATGGATTACGTCCCGTACACACAGTTCCAGCAGTACCTCAGCGACTTCAGCGTGCGCTACACAGGCAGCTTTTCCTCCATTGCCGACGCGGTGCAGAAGACGATTCACTCGATTGACCGCAGCCTGCCCATCTCCGACGTGACGACGCTCGATGAACAGGTAGCGCAATCCATCACCAATCAACGGGTGATTGCGCAGCTCTCCATCTTCTTCGGCCTGCTGGCGGTCTTTCTGTCGTGCATCGGCATCTACGGATTGATGTCGTACATTGTGAGCCGGCGAACAAATGAGATTGGAATTCGCATGGCGCTGGGAGCGGCACAATCGAACGTGCAATGGCTCGTGCTGCGCGAAATTGCCGTTATGGTGCTGGCTGGAATTGCCATCGGCATTCCGGCAACGCTCGCCGGAGGGCGGCTGGTTGCCAACATGCTCTTCGGGCTGCGCGACAATGATCCGCTGAGTGTCGCAATCGCCGTGGGCGTGCTGCTGGCGGTTGGATTCATTGCCGGATACTTTCCGGCGCGGCGCGCTTCCAGGGTGGACCCAATGGTGGCGCTGCGTTGCGAGTGAGGCAGGGAACAGGGAGTAGGAGGCAAAAACCTTCACTCCGCTTGATTTTCGGGGGATGAGCTTCCATCCCACGTCCCCAAATGCGAGGGACGTGGGGCACCCAGATTGTTAGAGCGCGGCCAGAGCAGTGGCCTCGTCGGGGAACAGCGTCGCGTACTTGGTGATGCCGACCATGGTGAAGACCTTCGTGAAGTGCGCCGAGAGCCCGAAGGCGGAAACCCTCTGGCTGGCATTCGAGGCCTCGATGAGAAGCTGGATCACCAGCGCGATGCCGCTCGAATTGATATAGTCCACCTTGCTGAAATCGAGCAGGACGAGCTTCGTTGTCGCCTTGGGCAGGGCCTGGTAGGCGCCGAGAACGGCTTCTTTCGAGGTGCTGGCGATATCGCCCTCGAAGCGCAACACGCTGACCGGATGTCCGGCCGGGGAAGTAAGCTGGTCCACACGCGACTTGGTGTCAGTCTGCACGATTGATCGTCTCCGTAGGTAAACTTTATTCGCTCGGGGGGTCGAGACGCACCACAAGGCGGACGTAGCTGCTCTTGCCGTTGCTTCCGGCCACCCATTCGGCCTCGTCCACCAGCGCCTGGATAAGAAACATCCCCATGCCGCGCGGGTCTTCCTCGCCGTGAATCTTCTTGTCGATGTCCGGCTTGTGCGGGCGCGTCTTCAGGCCGCTGCCGTCGTCGAGCACCTTGATCTCCAGCGCATCCTCGCCGGCATTGAGCAGCACGCCCACCTGCAGGCCTTCATTCAGCTTGTTGCCGTGCTCGATGGCGTTGATGCAGGCTTCGGCAATCGCGGTCTTGAGGTCTTCGATGCGGTCCTCGCGGAAGCCCATCAGCTTGGCTACGGAGGCAGCCGTGCTCATGGCCACCTTTTCATAGCCCAGCCGCGAGGGCAGGCGAACTTCCACGCTGGTAGGCTTTCCGCTCAAGCCGGCATCTCCTCAACCCTGTTGGATGCGGTTGCCGGGGCCTCCGCAATCCGTGACAGCACCAATGCTGTCATATCGTCCGACTGCGGCCCACCTTGACAAAAATCTTCCACAGCCCGCCACAGTGTATCGAGAATAGCATCGGCTCGGGGCAATTCGTAACGGGAAAAATTTTCGATAAGCCGTTCGGGACCAAACTCTTCCTCGCCGCAGAAGGCTTCGGTGAGGCCGTCGGTATAGAACAGCAGCCGCGAGCCCGGCGGAAACGGGCAACGCTCGCTGTTGTAGACCGTCCCAGGCAGCAGTCCCAGCGGCGTGCCCACTGCCTCAAACCGGTGCAGCCTGCCGTCCGGATGCAACACAAAGCCGGGATTATGGCCGGCATTCACGGCTTCGACCTCGCCTGCCTTCGGGTCCAGGCGCGCAAAGATTGCCGTTACATAGCGCCGGCGCGTTTCGTCGCCTTCTTCCCAGTGGCTCTGGTTCATGCGCGTGGCGATTTCGGCCAGCGGCAGGCCGCTCATGGCCACCGCGCGGAAGGCCGAGCGGAAGCTCGTCGAGACGATCGCCGAAGCGAGACCCTTGCCGGCCACATCAGCAACGGTGAAAAGGACGGTGCCGTCGGGCATTGCAACAATATCGAGATAATCGCCGCCTACTTCGTAGCAGGTCTTCGATTTGAAACCCACCGAATAGCCCTGAATCTCCGGCAAACGCTGCGGCAAAAGCGAGCGCTGAATCTCCCTTGCGGCATCAAGATCGCGCTGCACGCGGGCGAATTCGACATTGCGCTTGTGATTGCGCGCGTTTTCGAGCGCCACGGCCGCCTGCAATGCCAGGCCTTCGAGAAAATCCGCCTCATAGAGCGTCAGCGCGCGGCCTTCCGGCGGAGCGACGATCAGCTCGGCCATGCGGCGTCCGTCGCGATCATGCAGCGGAAAGCTGGGCAGTGCGCCGTTGCCGTCGGCAATCTCGCCGTAAGAAAGCTCCGTGCCGGGAAAGGCTGCGCCGGCCATCTCCAACTCGCGCACCACGATGCGCAGCACGGACTCGAGCACCTCTTCCTCGCGGATCGTCGAGTGCACATGACGCGAGGCTTCGAGCAGCGCCTGCAGGCGCGCCACCTGCTGCTGCAGATCGATGGTCTGGTTCTGGTCCGGTAGCTCGACCTCTGCCGCCATGCAATGTCTCCTGTGGAATCCCAATCTATCACGAGCGCTGCTTCGTCAACACTCCGGAACCGGAGCGCGCGCAAGAACAATAAGCCGTCAGATGTGCAGCAGCCTTGCCTGGAGAAACAGCACCGCGACTCCGGCAACCAACTGCAACACCGTGGAAAGCACTAGCTCGCGCACCACAGGCCTGGCCTTCACCTGCCGGTAGACAATCGGCAGGTTTACCGCTGCGCTGGACATGGATGCGAGCACGACCGCCATGCCCGCGGTCATGGAAGTAACCTGCCCGTGGAAGGCCATATTTGCAGCCGCGGCGGTAGTGCTGGCGCTGCTGAACAGTCCGCCAAGAACGCTCACCGCCTGAAAACCCGCGCTGCCCGCCACGCGTTGCGCCAGCGTGGCCAGCACCTGCACGCCGAGAAACAGCAGCGTAAATTTCGTCACCTTGGAGAACGAAACCGGCGAGCCCAGAGCAAGCGAAACGCCTTCGTCCGATTGCCGGGCCTTGTTCCGGTCGCGGTAGACCCAGTAAGCCGCCACCGCGCCCATCGCAATCACCGGAAGAACAGCCGTAACAACAGCGGAATGGGCAAAGATGGCAAGAATCGCCAGGTTGCGCAGAAACATGGCGATGGAAGTCAGCAGAACCACCGGAACCGTCAACGAAACAAGGGATGTGCCGGCGAGCGTCGAGCTCAGCTCCGCCGTGGCCGCCGTCGAGTTCACCAGTCCGCCGAGAATTGCCGCAAGGTACGTGCCCTTCGACCCATACAAACGCAGCAGCACATAGTTCATGAATCCAAGGCAGACGACCACAATCACCGTGATCCACGCCTGGCTCGGCTCCAAAAGTTGCCACGGATCGACAAAATGACGGGGCAGGAGCGGCCAGATCACAAAGCCCAGCAGCGCAAGCACCAGCGCGCCGCGCACCTCCTGCTGCTTGAGCCCTCCGGCAAAGGCGCGCAGTTGCGGCTTGAGCGAGAGCAGCATGACCACGAACACAGAACATGCAACCGGTGTAAAGAGATGTCCCTGGCCCACCAGGATGCCGAGCAGGAAGGTGATGGCAAGCGCGGCTGAGGTGGTGGCCTCCAGCTTGCGGTCTACCTGCAGGCTGCGCACGTTGGCAAAGAGCATGAGCAGCAGTACCGCTGCGCCGCAAACCAGGAGCATCGACTGGCCCACCAGCGAGCCGAGCAGCCCAAGCAAAGCCGTCATCGCGAAGGTGCGCGCGCCAATGTCCTTGTTTGCCCACTCGCGCTCAAGGCCTACGAACAGGCCCAGGCAGAGCGTAAGCGCCAGTTTGACGGTAATCTCCGGCAGGGGAAACGAAGCGCTGTCGCTGTGAAAAAACCTGAGCCAATCCTGCATCCATCCGCTCCGATTTCACGCTAAGTCAAGAAAACAATTCTATACGGCTTGCAGCGCGAGATGCGCGGCGAAGCCATGCCATGTTTTATCCTTCAATCCGATGCGCAAGACGCTTTCCGTAGCCATGATCGCCATGAATGAAGAGGCGAACCTGTCCCGCACGCTCGAAAGCGTGAAGTGGGCGGATGAAATTGTCCTCGTCGATTCCGGCTCCCAAGATCGCACCCTCGAAATCGCACACGCCTACGGCGCAAAGACCAGCTATCACGTTTTTGAAGGCCACGGCGAGCAGAAAAATGTCGCGCTCGATCTCTGCGCCATGGACTGGATTCTGCTCCTCGACGCGGATGAAGTCCTCAGCCCGGAGCTTCAGAAAGAAATCCAGCAGGCGCTCAGCGACGAGCCTCCCTTCAGCGCCTACTGGATTCCGCGCCTGAACCTGATCCTGGGCCGCTGGATGCGCCACGGCGGCTTTTATCCCGACCACAAGCTGCGGCTCTTCCGCCGCGGCGCGGCGCGGCTGAGCGAAGGCGTCGGACCGCACTCCACGCCGCAGCATGAAGGCCCCAAAGGCACGCTCAGGCACGACATGCTGCACTACGCGTACCCTGACCTGACCGTCTATCTCGAGCACATGAACCGCTACAGCTCGGAGATCGCCGTCCTGCTGAACAAGCGCGGCCACGGC
>JASHPD010000047.1 GCA_030038315.1 Acidobacteriaceae bacterium | reverse complement strand
GGCCGCCAGCCCGACCACCATGATGAATCCAATCTGCGCGTAAACATCGTTGTCCAGCCCGCGCAGCCACTCGGCCAGCAAGGCTCCGGCAATGCCGAGCGGAACGATGAGAATGACGGCCAGCGGCACCGACCAGCTTTCATAGAGCGCAGCCAGCACCAGAAAGACGAAAACAATAGCAATGCCGAGCACAATCGTCGATTGCCCCTGCGTCGTCGATTCTTGGTAAGAAAGTCCCGTCCACTGGTAGCCGTATCCTGTTGGCAGCTTGGCAGCCAATGCCTGCATCGCATCCATCGACTGCCCGGAGCTGTAGCCCGGAACCTGGCTGCCTTCGATCTCGACCGAGTCATACATGTTATAGCGATTGATGACGTCCGGTCCGGTCGTATTCTGCGCCGTGGTGACGGTGCTTAGCGGGACCATACTGGTGACATTGTTCTGTGTTCCGCGTACATAGAACTTCGACACGTCGCTGATATCCGCGCGGTCCTGCGGCTGGGCCTGCATCATCACTTCATAGATTTGCCCGAACTGGTTGAACTGGTTCACATACTGGCCGCCCAGAAAGGTGTTCAGCGCAGTAAAGACATCCGTAAGCGGAACGCCCATCGTAATCACCTTGGGCCGGTCCACGTTGAGCTGAATCTGCGGCGTGTCTGCGCGAAACGTGGTAAACGATCCGGTAAGCGCGGGCGCCTTGGCTGCCTGCGCAATCAGTTGATTGGCCGTGTTCGACAGCGCGGTAATGTTGCCGCTGCCGGAAGTATCTTGCAGCTCAAACTGGAAGCCTCCGGTCTCGCCGAGTCCGGGAATCGGCGGCGGATTGAAGCCCGTAATCTCCGCCGTGGGAATATCCGCGAACTGCTTCTGCGCCTGCGCCAGAATTGCAGTTACCTGCGTGCTGGCGCTGGTGCGCTGGCTCCACGGTTGCAGAATGACGAAGAGACTGCACACATTCGAGGACGCGCTGCCGCCGAGCATACTGAATCCGCCAATGCTGACCACATCCTTTACGCCCGGAATGGATTTGAGAATCTTCGCCGCCTGCGCAGCCACCACTTCCGTGCGGTTGAGCGCCGCGCCGCCGGGCAGTTCCATGTTCACCATGAAGTATCCCTGGTCCTCACTGGGGACAACGCCGCTTGGCAATACCTGAAAGAGCACATACATGCCGACGACAATCGCCGCCAGCGCAGCAAAAACAATTACCTTTCGCCGGATCACAAAGCCGACTGCGCTCTCATAGCCCCTGATCGTTGCGTCAAAGGCGCGGTTGAATCCGCTGAAGAGTTTTGCCGACAGGCTCTTGTGCTCGCCGGCGGGCTTGAGCAGCATCGCGCACAGCGCAGGGCTCAGCGTGAGCGCTTCAAAAGCTGAAATACAGACCGAAACCACTAGCGTGAGCGCAAACTGTTTGTAAATCTGGCCGGTGATTCCGCCCAGAAAAGCGACTGGGACAAAGACCGCGCTCAGCACCAGCGCAATGGCGATGATCGGGCTGGACACCTCCGCCATCGCGCGTTTCGCCGCTTCTTTGGCGTCTACCTTGTCCTGCTCCATGCGCAGTTGCACTGCTTCCACAACCACAATGGCGTCATCCACCACTAAGCCGACCGCCAGCACCAATCCGAAGAGCGTGAGCGTATTCAGCGAGAAACCCAGCAGCGTGAACGACGCCGTAGCGCCCACCAGCGAAACCGGCACCGCGATTGCCGGAATGAGCGTGGCCCGCCAGTTCTGCAGAAAGACGTACACCACAAGAAAGACCAGCACGAAGGCGATAATCAGCGTGGTCAGAACCTCGCGCAGGGACGTGGTGACAAAATCCGTAGTATCGAGCGGAACATGATATTCCACGCCGGCCGGAAACGTAGCCGACAACTGCTTCAGCTTTGCATTCACTGCCTTTTCGACATCCAAGGCATTCGCCGTCGGCAACTGGTAAACGCCGATCATTACGCCCGGCTGCCCATCCAGATCGCCAAAGGTCGTATACGTCTCCGACCCAAGCTGCACCGTGGCGATATCTTTAATCTGCACCACCGAACCATCCGGATTGGCACGCACAATCACATTTTCGAAATCTTTAACCGAGGTCAACTGCCCCTGCACCGTCACCGTCAGTTGCAGTTCCTGCCCTTTCGGCGCGGGCTGCTGGCCTACCTGTCCTGCCGGAGCCTGCACGTTCTGGCTGTTGAGCGCGGCGCTGACATCGGAAGCCGTGATTCCCAACTGCGCCATCTTTTCCGGGTCCAGCCAGATGCGCATCGCGTACTGATGCTCGCTGAGCACGTTCACATTGCCAACGCCCGGCACGCGCGTCAGCTCATTCACAACGTGAATCAAGGCGTAGTTGCTCAGGAAGGTCGAGTCATACACATTGCCCGGCGAGGTGAGCGCAATCATCATCAACATGCTGCTCGACTGCTGCTTGACCGTGATGCCCTGCTGCGTCACCTGCGACGGAAGTTGCGGCGTAGCCAGTGAGATGCGGTTCTGCACGTCCACCTGCGCCATGTTCGGGTCCGTGCCCAGCGCAAAGGTCACCGTCAGCGAGTACGACCCGGTGTTGGTGCTCGAAGAGGACATATACATCATGCCCTGCGCGCCGTTCACCTCCTGCTCAATCGGCGTGGCAATCGAGTCTTCCACCTGCTGCGCCGTCGCGCCTGGATAGGTAGCAGAAACCTGGATCGTAGGCGGCGTCATCTGCGGATATTCCGCAATCGGCAGCGTGCTGAGCGCAAGCAAGCCGCCGATCAGAATGATGATCGAGAGGACGCTGGCAAAGATGGGCCGGTCGATGAAGAACTTCGAGAACATAGGCTAGCGATCCTTCGCCGTCTTCGCTGCCGCGCTGTTGGCAGAATCGGCTGGAGAGGATTGCGAAGGACTCGGCTTGCCTGAGCTGTCTGCGCTCGCCGTTGCGGATGGAATCTGCTCAGGAGCCTCCTGCACGCGAACCTCCATCCCCGGCTGAGCCTTTTGCGTGCCTTCCACGATGATCTTGTCGCCCGGCTGCAAGCCCGAGCTTATGATCTCCATATTGTTCACGGTCGCGCCAGTGGTGATCGTCCGCTGCTGCACCTTGTTGTCCGTCCCCACCACAAAGACCGATTGCGTCCCTTGCAGTTGCTGAATCGCCCCCAGTGGAACGAGAAGAGCATTAGTCGCTTCCTTCGCCACAAAACGCACGCGGGCAAACAGCCCTGGCTTCAGCAGCCCTTCAGGATTCGGAAATACCGCCCGTATCGATAAGGTTCCCGTGGCTGAATTCACAGTGGGCGCGGCCATATCCACCGTGCCTGTGTGTGCATACGTGGCGCCGTCGCCCAGAATCAGTTGAATTGGATGTGCCTGCTTCGGCTGCGCGCGCCGGCGCTTCGCATAGGCAAGATAGTCGCTCTGGCTGATGGCGAATGTCACATACATCGGCGAGATGCTGTAAATCGTGCTCATCAGCGTTGTGCCGCCCTGAATGAGATCCCCGACCTTGACCTGCGAAACCCCGATCGCGCCGCTCATGGGAGCGGTGATGCGCGTGTAATTCACGTTCAGTTGCGCCGCATCCACCTGCGCCTGCGCCGATTGCACCTGCGCCTGGTTCTCCTTCGCGGTTGCCACGGCGCTGTCGAGCTGCTGCTGGCTCAGCGCGTGCTGCTGCGTCAGCGGCGTATAGCGATTCACAATCGTCTGTGCATTGTTGGCTGTCTCCTGCTGCACTGCAAGCATCGCCTTCGCTTCCTGCAGAGAAGCCTGGTACGGCCGCGGATCGATCACGAAGAGCAGTTGCCCTTTCTGGACGATGGAGCCTTCCTTAAAGGCAATCTGTTGAAGAATTCCCTGCACCTGCGAGTGAATCTCAACCGTATTCACCGCTTCGGTCTGGCCCACATATTCGGTGTAGATGGGAACCGTATGCGGCTGGAGCGCCGTGACAACCACGAGCGGCGGGACCGCAATCTTGCCGGTCTTTGTGCTTGTTCCGGCGGAACACGCCGTCAGCAGCGATAACAATCCCACGCAGGAA
>JASHPD010000008.1 GCA_030038315.1 Acidobacteriaceae bacterium | reverse complement strand
GTGCGCAACGCCATGAAGATATGTGCGGATGGTGGTTGCGGCGAAGTTGCGACGTTGTAACTCCTCAAGCATGAGCTGACGCAGTTGGTTCACAGAGAATCCTCCTTCTCTGCGAACCAAACTATCCCGGCAGCCGCAAAAGCCGGCTCACCCGCACGCGGAAGCGTCCGCCGCCGCAGCGGCTTCGTTCAAGTCGGCTTGTGGGAAGGGATGGCTGAGGGTTCTCCGTAGATCGAAAGCTTTAAACTGACCCACTCGCCCGGGGCGTAAAAGCGCCAAATTTCCGGGCAAAAGCCGTATAATGCCACTAGCTACAGAAGAGAGTCGAAACCCCACCCATGATTCGTTTCCTGCAACAATCGAACAGCCGCATTACCAAGGCTATTTTCATTGTCATCATCGGCGTTCTTGCCGTGGCGATGGTCGTTTACCTGATTCCCGGCCTGATGAGCGGCGCGGCGGTGGGCTCGGACACCTACGCCGAGATCTACCCGCACTGGTACAGCAGGTTCCTGCGCTCGGGCGACGTGGTGAGCCTCCAGCGCGTGCGCGAGATGGCGCAGCAGCAGCTTCAGCAGCGGTATCCGCAGTACGCGGACAATCCGATGATGATGAACTTCATGAGCCAGCAGATGGGCCAGCATCTCATCGAGCAGCAGATTCTGCTGGCCGAAGCGGCCAAGCTGGGCATTACGGCCACGGACGCCGATGTGAGGAAGTTCCTGCGCACCGGACCGAATGCCGAAGTGCTTTTCCCCAACGGCAAGTTCATCGGTGAGGATCAGTACGCCAACCTGGTGGCCACCCGCCTGAATATGTCGGTACCGACCTTTGAGGATTCGATCAAGCAGCAGATCATTCTGCAGCGTTTGCAGGCTTACGTCACCGGCGGCGTTGCGGTCTCTGATGCCGAGGTGCGCGACGCCTATCGCAAGTCCAACATCAAGATCAAGTTCGACTACGCGGTGCTCGACAGCGAAGACCTGCGCAAGACGATCAACCCGTCCGACGCGGATTTGCAGGCGTTCTTTACCAAGAATGCTTCGCGCTATGCCAATGCCGTGCCGGAGCAGCGCGCGATCAGCTACTTCTCGTTTACGCCGGACCAGATTCCGGGCGGCGTGCCGCAGCCCACGCAGCAGGAGATCCAGGCCTATTACAACCAGCATCAGCAGGATTACGCGCAGCCCGAGCAGGCTCGCTCGCGGCACATCCTGATTCAGGTTGCGGCGGGCGCGGACGCGAAGACCGACGCCGCGGCCAAGGCCAAGGCTGAGGACGTGCTCAAGCAGCTCAAGGCCGGCGGAAGCTGGACCGATCTCGCGAAGAAGTATTCCGACGACCCCGGCAGCAAGGACACCGGCGGCGAGCTCGGCTTTGCGCAGCGCGGCCGCATGGTGCCGGAGTTCGACCACGCCATCTTTACGCAGCCCATCGGCGACATCGAGATCGTGAAGTCGCAGTACGGCTATCACGTGGTGCAGGTGGAAGAGCGCCAGGCGGCGCACACGCAGACGCTGGCCGAGGTGCAGTCCACGATCCAGGCTACGCTGAGCCGGCAAGCGGCGGCGCAGGCCGAAGACAGCTACGCCAAACAGCTTGCCGCCGAAGCCGCGAAGAACGGCCTTGCGGCGACGGCCAAGGCGCACAACCTGCAACGGGTGACCGCGCCGCCGACGGCGCAGCAGGGTACCATCGCCGCGCTGGCCGATGGCTCGCAGGTGCTGGCCAAGGCCTTCACCGCCAAGCAGGGCGCAGCGCCGGACTACGCGCCGGACGGCGAAGGCTACGCGATCTTCCAGGTAACGGCGATCCAGCCCGCGCACGCGCCTAGCTTTGCCGATTGGAAGTCCCACATCCTCGACGACTACCGCGACGAGAACCTGCCCGCGCTGATGGCGCAGAAGGTGAACGAGCTGGCGCAGAAGGCCAAGAGCGGCGATCTGGCCGCGGCGGCCAAGGCCGAGGGCGCGAAGGTGGAAACCAGCGACCTGGTCGGCTCTTCGGGCCAGGTGCCGGACCTCGGCAGTGTAGGCCAGGTGGCTCCGCAGCTCTTCGACCTCTCCGTTGGCGCTGTGAGCGGACCCATCAACGCGGGGCGCACCGGCGTGGTGGCCAAGATTCTCGACAAGCAGGAGCCTACGGCGGACGAGATTCAGAAGAACTTCGACCAGACCAGGGACGAGATGCTGAGCGAGAAGCGAGACGAAGCCTTCCAGCTCTTTGCTTCGAACGTCACCAACCAGTACCGCAAGGACAGGCGCATCAGCATCAATCCCAAGGCGCTTGCTCCGGAGCCGGGCGAGTAATTCCGGGGGCGGAAACAAAACGGCCGGGGCAATCGCCTCGGCCGTTTTGCTTTCTACTGATGGATTCTCCGCCGGTAGGTTTCGGGAGATTCGATGGCAAATTCAGTTTGCCCAGATAATGTGAGCAGATCCTGATCCCCACTGATGAGCACTTCGGCCTTACCGCAATGGGCCAGGTCAAGAAACATTTGGTCTTTTTTGTCGCGGCATTGCAGAGAATATCTGAGCTTTAACTCGACAACTTCACAATAGGGCAGGTACAAAGAGAGCAGTTCGAGGCGTTCTTCTGCTGAGAGGCGGAATTTTGCATAAGCGAGAACGCGGGTAAGCTCGGAGGCGGTCTCACTGCAAATCAGGGGAAGGCATTTTCCTTGCTGCCAGTGAATGCGAAGCCAGGCAAGCCTGCCATTTCTATATGCAAGCGCAGAGAGAACCGTGTTTGTGTCGAAGACTACCCGGTGGCTCATGCCTGCCCACGCGCCCACTTGATGGCGTCTTCAATATCCTGTTCTGTGATCCCGAGTCGTTCCAGTTTTTCTTGAACCTCTTCCGCGCGGCTTGGGCGCAGCGGGCGCAGTGTGATGGAGGTTCCGTCGGAACTGACGTCGAAATACTCCACTCCCGCAAAGCTCGAAGCGACTGCTTTGGGCAATGTGATCTGATTTTTAACGGTCATCTTGGCGAGCATCTACCACTCCTCTAGAGTAAGGAAGTAAGGAAATCTTACTATATTTTCGTTGACATGTCACTTCTCCAAGTGGATGGCTTCGAGGATTCGCTGATCTTCCTTGCTCAGCGCTGCCTTCTCCAGCAAATCCGGCCGGTTCTGGAGTGTCTTTCGTAACTGCTGCTCGCGCCGCCAGCGGCGGATTTGCTGGTGATCGCCGTTGAGCAGGACTTCCGGCACCTTGAGGCCGCTGAACTCGGCGGGACGCGTGTAGTGCGGATAGTCGAGCAGCCCGCCCGCTCCATGCTGCGAGCGCGGCACGCCTTCAATATCGGTCGTGATGGAAGTGTCCGCCGCGCCGAAGCTCTCGAATTCGCCCGAAGCCTCATTGCCCAGCACGCCAGGAATGAGCCGCATCGTCGCATCCAGCATCACCGCCGCGGCCAGCTCGCCGCCGCTCAGCACGTAGTCGCCGATGGAAAGCTCCATGTCGCAGTAAAGCTCGTTGATGCGCTCGTCCACGCCTTCATAGCGGCCGCAGAGAAAGACCACGCGCTCAAGCTGCGCCATCTCCCGCGCCACGGCCTGCGTAAACGGCCGTCCCTGCGCAGAGAGCAGCACAACGCGCGTTTTTTCACTGCGCCCGGGTGCCCCATCCTTGCGCGTAGTTTGCGCGATGGGGTCCCCGGCGAGCGATTGATGCTCGCTGGGGTGATCTAGGGTGGGATAGCGCTCGGCTTTAGTCCCAATTTCCAGCGCGGCCAGCGCTTCGGCCAGCGGTTCCGGCTTGAGCACCATGCCTTCGCCGCCGCCGAAGGGTCGATCATCCACGGTGCGGTGACGGTCATGCGTAAAGGCGCGCAGATCGTGCACGTTGACCGAGACAAGCCCTTCGGCCTGCGCGCGCCGCACAATGCCGTGCTCGAAAAAGCCCGCAAAGAAGCCGGGAAAGATGGTGATGATATCGAACTGCATCGCTGCTTTTGATAATAGAGCCAGAGTAGCTAAGAATTCAGGTCGAGCAGCCCATCGGGCAGAGCCATCTCCACGCGCCCGGTAGCCAGATCGAGCTTGCGCAGGTAGCTTTTCGCGAAAGGAATCAGGATTTCTCCTTTCGCGCCGCGCACAATCAGCAGTGGAACCGCGTCAGAAGGCTTAGGCCCCGCCGAGCGGTCCACATTCTCAATGCGCCCCACCGACACCGGCTCCGCGCCGGCAACGTCAATCAGCTCGCAGCCGATAAGGTCGGCAATGTGGACTTCGCCTTCGCCAAGCGCCGCGCGTTCTTCCAGAGGAATGGCGACGATCAACCCGGCAAGCGCTTCAGCATCGGAGATCGACTCCACACCTGCAAAGTGCAGCACGATTCCCGGCTGCCCGCCGGCCTTGTGCAGCCAGTGATTCTGCAACTCGATTTCCCGCGGAGACGAAGCGGCATCCGCATCCGCACTTTCGCGCAGCAGCCACAGGCGCCTGCGCTCGGAGAATTTTTCCGGGAAATCGGTGAGAATTTCAGCGAAGACTTCGCCTTTGCGCCCCTGCGGGCGGCGAATCCGTGCAAGCCAGACCCAGTTGCTCATGCGGGCCTCGGGGCATTGTTATCCCACCCTTTTCCACCCCAGCGAGCAAAGACCGCCCGCCGGGGGCCCCGGTGCGACAAAAACAAGAACGTCGCAAGGATGGGGCACCCATGACCGTGGGCAATCCGGCTAGGCTTCTTCGTCTTCTTCAAGAATGTCCAGGGTGTAGCGATGGTGCAGCTTCATGCTCACCGCGCTCAGGATCGTGCGCACGGAGCGCGCCGTGCGCCCCTGCTTGCCGATCACCTTGCCCACGTCTCCGGGGGCTACCTTCAGCTTCAGAACGGTGTTCTCGTCCCGCGCCACTGACTGGACCTCGACCGCTGCGGGCTCATCAACTAAAGCGCGGGCGATTTCGCGGACCAGCTCCTCAACTCCGACCATCTCATGCTGGGTCATGTTCGTGCCTCTGACCGTATTGCCTTCCACAACTGGCTGCACTGGCGTGTGCGCATCGTATCACAGCGCCGGGAGTTTGTGTCGCAGAGGGGAGGGAATTAAGCAGCGACGGTTTCGGCGGCCTTGGCCGGGAACTTCTCGACGAGCTTGGCCACAGTGCCGGAGAGCTGCGCGCCCACGCCGCGCCAGTAGGCGATGCGCTCATGCTTGAGGTCAACCGAGGCGGGATTGGTGCGGGGATTGTAGGTGCCCACCACTTCAATGGAGCGGCCATTGCGGGCGCGATCCTTCTCGATGACCACAACGCGGTAGTAGGGCTGCTTGGTGGCGCCAAAACGCGCCAGACGAATCATAACCACGGTAAATGCTTCCTTTCAAAAAACCTTGAACCTTGCTGGCGCCGGTCTCCGGGATATCCGGAAAAGCCTGTCCCATAAGGGGGCGCGCAATCGGCTGGCGCACTCATGCTCTGCCAGCCGCGGGCCGGAACAGGGGATGTCCAGCCAGCGCAAGACACAACACCTAAGTATCGCCGAAAAGTGGGGTTGGAGGCAAGGGCAGGCAGTGTCTCAGTTTGGACTTCCGCTCACGATGCAAAGTGGGCCTGACGCGCCGGGCCAGTTGCGCGATTAAGCAGGAACGTACGTTAACCGAATCATGTCCTCGGCGATCAGATCGCTGGCCACAAAGCGGAGCGGCGGCCGGGGACCGGCGAAAAATGGCTTGCCGCTGCCAAGCACGACGGGGCGAAGGTAGAGTCGATACTCATCGATGAGACCGGCCTCGGCCAGGCTTTGCGCCAGCTCCGGCCCGCCAACCTGAATCTCGCCGGCCAGATCAGCCTTCAGCCTGCGTATCACCGTCTCGAAGTCATCCGCGATAAGCGTGGCGTTGGGGCCAACTGACTTGAGCGAACGCGACACAACCCACTTCGGCTGGCTCCGCCACGCCGCCGCGAAGTCGCGGTCCTCCTCATCCCAATCCGGAAGGTCTTCGTCCCAATAACGCATGACCTCGTACAAGCGGCGACCGTATATCGAGCCCGTCAGGCCGCGCACCAGCTCGATGAAGTGACGAAAGACCGCGGGCGCAGGGGGCCCGAGTTTCATGTGGTCGACGTAGCCATCGAGGGACTGATTCAACCCGTAGACAAGTTTCGCCATGCTGCAAATCTCCATTTCAACTGATAGCCATTGCCGTTTCTTTATACCGCTTTGTCCCTTGTTCCCTTTACCCCTGCTTTACTTCACCAGCTTCCCGGAAATATCCCGCACCTCCACCGGCCCAAGGCCCGCGTCCTTCAGCTCCGGTTCGATCTTGGCACGATCTCCGGCGGTGATGATGACGAGCTGATCCGGGTGCAGGTACTCCTTTGCCACGCGGGCGATATCAGCCTCTGTGACCGATTCGTACTTGTCCGGCAGCTTGGCGTAGTAGTCCAGCGGCCGGTCGTAGAGGAAGATGCTCGACATAGCGTTGGCAATCGAGTCCACGGTGTCAAAGCGCCCAGGCAGCGAGCGCACCATCGAGTCCTTGGCCGCGCTCAGCTCGGCGGGCGTGGAGGGATGCGCGGGGAAGTTGCGAATCTCGCCCATCATCTCCTTGGCCGCCGGAGCGGTAACGTTGGTGCGCACCAGCGCCCCGGACAGGAAGACGCCTCCATCCCGGTAGTTGCCGAAGTACGAAAAAGCGCCGTAGGTGTAGCCATGAACCTCGCGCAGGTTCATGTTGATGCGGCTGCCGAAGGCTCCGCCGAGCGTGTAGTTCATCACGTTCAGCGTATCCACATCGGGCGAGTCAGCCGGCACGCCGAGCCCGTAAGCCAGCAGCGCCGTCTGCGGCGCGCCCGGCTTGTCGAGGATGACCACATGCGTCGGCTCAGGCGCTGGCGCGGGCGGAATCGTCACCGGCGCGGCCGTCGCATTCTCCCATTTGCCGAAGTATTTGCCGGCGAGCTTTTCCGCTTCCGCGCGCGTAATGTCGCCGGAGAAGATCAGCGCCGAGTCCGCCGGTCCGTAGCGGCTCTTGTAGAAGCCGGAAATATCGGAGGCCGTGATCGACTTCACGCTGTCGATGGTGCCCGAGCCCGGCTGGCCGTAGGGGCTGTCACCGAAGATCAGCTTCGGCCCCACGCGCATCGCCATGCTGTAGACGTTGTCCGACTCCTGCCCGATGCTGACCAGACGCTGCTGAATGCGGCGGTCCACATCCGCGGCGCGGAAGGCCGGATGCTCGGCAATATCGGCCAGCAGGTCAAGGCCCTGCGCCGCGTGCCAGCTCAGCAGCGACATCAGGACCGAGCCCGATTCGAGGCCGCTGTAGGTGTAGATGCTCGCGCCGATCCGTTCCTCATCGTGCGCGAGCGTGGTCAGGTTGCGCGAAACCGTTCCGTCGCCCATGATCTGGCTGGTGAGCGTGGCCAGTCCGGCCTTGCCTGCGGGGTTGTTTTCGCTCCCCGCGCGCGAGATGAGCGAAACGCTCAGCACCGGCAGCGCGTGGTCTTCCACCAGGTAAACCTTCAGCCCATTCGCCAGCGCGAACTCCGCCGGCACAGGCAGGTGGATCGCCGGCGCAGGCCCGGCCTCCGGCTTGTTCTTGCGCCACTCCTGCGATTGCTCAAAGGCCGGCGTGTAAGGGTCCACCAGCTTTACGTTGGCATCCGTGTCCGCCGGGCTGCGCGGAACATCGTGCAGAACCTTCGGCCCCGGCACGCAGTAGACCACCACGGCCGAGTCTTTGGTGAAGTACTTCTGTGCCGCGGCCTTCGCGCTCGCCACGGTTACGGCTTCTTCCATCGCCACATCCTTCGACAGGAAGCCCGGATCGCCGGTGTACTGGTTGTACTGGTTCAGCATGTCCGCCACGCCGCCAAAACCGCCCAGCCGCTGCAGCCCGCTGATCTTATCGGTCAACGAAAGCGCTTTGGCCGCTTCCACTTCTTCGGCCGTCGGCCCATCCTGCTGCAGCTTGTCCACCTCTTTCCAGAAAGCCGCTTCAAGGTCTTCGAGCTTTACGCCAGGCTTGGCCGTGATGTCGCACGAAGCAATGCCGGTGAGCGCATATTCGCTGCTGTCGCAGCTTACGCTTTGCGCAATCTGCGACTGGATCACCAGCGCTTCATTGAGCCGGCTGGCCTTGCTGCCGCCCAGCGCGTACATCGCCGCGTCCACGCTGTACGCCTCCGGCGTATAAGCCTTCGGCGTGAGCCACGCAACGGAGAGCCGCGAGAGCTTCACCGTGTCGGTAATCGTCGCGCGCCGCTGCGAGGTAATCGGCGGCGTAACCACGTGCACCGGCTCCACCGGCGGTCCTTGCGGAATCGGCCCGAAGTATTTTTCGAGCAGCGCCTTCAACTGCGCCGGATCGAAGTCGCCCGCAATCACGATCGTCGCGTTGTTCGGCGTGTAGAACTGCTGGTGAAAGGCGCGAATGTCGGCAATGCGCGCCGACTCGATATCCGCGTGGCTTCCGATGACCTCGCCGTAATACGGATGGCCCTTGGGAAAGAGCAGGTGAAAAACGCCTTCGTCGGCCACGTCGTAGGGCTGGCCCTCATGCTGCCGCCGCTCGTTGCGCACCACGTCGCGCTGGTTGGCCAGCTTTTCGCGGTCGAGACCTTCCATCAGGAAGCCCATGCGGTCGCTTTCGAGCCACAGCGCCAGTTCGAGCTGGTTGCTCGGCATCGTCTCAAAGTAATTCGTGCGGTCAAAGTCCGTGGTGCCGTTCACGTCCGTCGCGCCGGCTGACTGCACATAGCGAATGTGCGCCTTGGGGCCAACGTGCTCCGAGCCCTCGAACATCATGTGCTCAAAAAGATGCGCAAAGCCGGTGCGGCCGGGCCGCTCGTTGCGCGGGCCCACGTGATACCACAGGTCCACGGCTACCAGCGGCAGGCGGTGGTCCTCATGCGTGAGCACCTGCAGGCCGTTGGGCAGCCTGTATTCCTGATAGGAAATGGCAGGCAGCTTATGACCGGCCTGCGCGTTGGCGGGCAGGCTCAGCGCAAACAACGCCGCGGTTGCAGAGAGGCCAAGCAGGTTGCGAAGAGAGCTTTTCACAGGAATCTCCTTCAAGAGACAAGGCATGAAACGCAACGAATCATATCAAAAGGAATCATGCGCATGGCACAGTATTTTTCCATGTATTTTTCGTGTGTGTTGCGGTGCTACTCCGCCGGAAACAGAAACCGCAGCATCGGCCGCACGCGCGCGGCCCAGCTTGCCTCATCGTGCGTGCCGCCGGCTGCGCGCTCAAAGCGCAGCGTCTTGTCCGGAGTCCAGCCGTTTGCCTTGAGCCGGCGCGCAAGCTGCTCGGCGTCGCGCGTCGTTTTGCGGCCTTCGTGGTCGCCCACGTCGAGCCAGATGCGCGGCTTTTCCCAGATCGCCGGCGCGTACTCGTTTACGGCGCCGAGAATGCTTTTGTGCATCCACCAGACGCTTGGCGACATTACCGCGAGCTTACTGAAGATTGCCGGATGGCGCAGGCCGAGATAGAGCGTGACGAGCCCGCCCAGCGAAGAGCCGCCCATCCCTGTCGAGGCGCGATCGGTGCGCACGCGATACTCGGAGGCAATCCACGGCATCAGCTCGCGCGTCAGCAGCAGGCCATATTTGTCCGCCTCGCCGCCGCCGGACCGGGGATCACGCTGGGGGTCGCGCTCGTGCGTGTACTCGTCGATGCGCCGCTCGCCGGTGTTGTAAATCCCCACAATCACAAGCGGCGCAACCTCGCCGGCCTCAATCGCCGCATCGGCCTGCTCGCGCACGCGCCAGGTGCGCCCCTGAACAAAAGAAGTGCGTGGATCGAAGAGATTCTGCCCGTCGTGCAGGTAAAGCACGGGATAGCTGCGCTCGGGATGGCGGTCGTACTCCGGCGGAAGATAGACAACAAGATCGCGGTCATCAGGCAGGTAGCGGCTGTGAAAGCCGCGATGCAGCCGCAGCCGCGGATGCGGCGTGTCAAGGTCGCTTGCGAGCAGCCCGCGCGGCTGCGCTCCGGATTGCATCTCCAAATTCAGTTCCAAACTGCTTCTACTCGTGCTTAAAATACCGGCGCCGGCAAGACAGCTCGCAGCCGCAAAAAATGCGCCGCAGGCGCCGCTCGCCGTCCGCGTAGGACTCCGTGGTTGATACAGTAACAGAAAGCGGCGGATTTTCCGCTGTTTCCGGGGGCAAGCCGCGCAAGATGAATCGGGAATATCACCAGTGGCACTCGCCGCGCCTGGGGCGGCCGATGGAGCTGCTCGTCTTTGGGCACGCCGGCCTGCCGGTTGTTGTGTTTCCTACGTCGGGCGGGCGCTTCTACGAGTTTGAAGACCGCAGCATGATCGGCGCGCTGTGGGACCGCATCGCGGGCGGAGATTTGCAGCTCTACTGCGTCGATTCCATCGACTGCGAAAGCTGGTACAACAAGCGCGTGCCGCCGCGCTGGCGCATCGCGCGGCATATACAGTTCGACGATTACCTGATTCACGAGGTGGTACCGCTGATTCGGCAGAAGAACCGCGATCCGCATCTCATCGCGCTGGGATGCAGCTTCGGCGGCTATCACGCGGCGAACGCGGCCTTGCGCCATCCCGATGTTTTTACCGGGATGTTGTCCCTGTCCGGCGCATTCGATCTTTCAAATTTCCTCGACGGCTACCACGACCAGGACGTTTACTTCAACCAGCCGGCGCAATTCCTGCCGAACCTTGGCGACGCGTGGTTTCTCGACCGCTATCGCCGCAACACCTGGGTGCTGGCTACCGGCTGGGACGACCAGTGCCTCGCGCAGAACCAGCAGATGGACCGCGTGATGAACCAGAAAGGCATTCCCCACAAGCTCTTCATCTGGGATACGTGGAATTCGCACGACTGGCCCACGTGGCAGCGCATGGTTCAGGAATACTTGTAATTCCCGCACGCCGCACGGTAATCCGCTATTCTTTCTCGCAGGAGGCTTGAGAGTGGCATGAAAAAAATCGGCGTACTCTTCGGCATGGAAAACAGTTTTCCCGGCGCGCTCGTCGAGCACATCAACGCGCGCAACGTTGAAGGCATTCATGCCGAGTTTGTCGAGACCGGTGCGGTGCAGCTCGACAAAGCTCCGGGCTACACTGTCATCGTCGATCGCATCTCGCACGACATCCCGTTTTATCGCGCCTTCCTCAAACATGCCGCGCTCAATGGAACGGTCATTATCAACAATCCCTTCTGGTGGTCGGCCGACGACAAGTTTTTTAATTATTCCCTCGCGGAAAAGCTCGGCGTAGCCGTGCCGCCTACGGTGATTCTGCCGCATAAGGAGCATCCCGAAGGCACCACCGATCGCTCCATGCGCAATCTCGAATACCCGCTCAACTGGGAGAGCGTCTTCGCGTACATCGGCGAGCATGGCTTTATGAAGCCTGTGGACGGCGGCGGCTGGCGCAATGTGTATCACATCCACAACCGCGACGAGTTCTTCCACGCCTACGATCAATCGCGCGATCTCTGCATGGTCTATCAGAAGGCCGTCAACTTCAACGAGTATTTCCGCTGCTACGTCGTCGGGCAGAAGAAGGTGCGCATCATGCCCTACGATCCGCGAATGCCGCACCCTGAGCGCTACCTGCAGAATCTTCCGGATTATGACAAAAAGCTGCTCAAACGCGTGGAGCAGGATGCGCTCACGCTCTGCCGCGCGCTGGGATACGACCTGAACACGGTGGAGTTCGCGGTTGAGAACGGCATCCCTTACGCCATCGATTTTATGAACCCCGCGCCGGATGCGGATTTGCACTCGGTGGGCAAGGCCAACTTCGATTGGATTGTGAAGGAGGTTGCCGACCTGGCGATTGCGAAGGCGAAGCTGGCGCCGCAGCATCTCGATCTCAAGTGGTCGTCCTTCCTCAACGCCGCGCCGGAGCCGGCGAAGAAGAAACCGGCAAAGAAAAAATCTGCGAAGAAGAAAACGGAAAAGAAATCCGCGGAGAAAAAAGCCGATATCGAATCAGCGCCGGATACTGCGCCTGTTGTCTGACGAATTGCCCCAGGAGCGCCCATGCGTCCATCCTTCTCGCTCGGCATCGAAGAAGAGTACCAGACCATCGATCCGGTTACGCGCGATTTGCGCTCCCACATCGAAACCGAGATGCTCGCCGTGGGCAAGCTGCGCCTGCAGGAGCGCGTGAAGGCGGAGATGCACACCTCGGTGGTTGAGGTGGGCACGCGCATCTGCCGCAACACCGCCGAGGCTAAGGAAGACATCTACGATCTTCGCCGGGAGATGATTCGCCTGG
>JASHPD010000007.1 GCA_030038315.1 Acidobacteriaceae bacterium | reverse complement strand
GGTTCGGCGGCTCGGCGCGCAGCGAAACTGATACCCTAGGGATATGAAATTCGGCGTAATCGTCTTTCCCGGCTCCAACTGCGACCATGACACCTATAACGTGATTGCGGAGATCGCGCATCAGCCGGTCACCTTCCTCTGGCATGACTCGGAGGATTTGCAGAACGTAGACGCGGTGCTGGTTCCGGGCGGCTTTGCCTACGGCGATTACCTGCGCACCGGCGCCATCGCGCGCTTCTCGCCGGTCATGGGCGCGGTAAAAAAGTTCGCCGTCAACGGAGGATTGGTGCTCGGCATCTGCAACGGCTTCCAGATCCTCGCCGAGTCGGGATTGCTTCCCGGCGCACTGATGCGCAACGCCGGCCTCAAGTACATCTGCAAGCAGGTGCACCTGCGCACGGAGACGACAAACTCCGCCTTCACCAATGCGCTAACAAAAGACGAAGTCCTCAAAATTCCCATCGGCCACATGGAAGGCAACTACTTCTGCACGCCCGAAGAGCTGAAGCGCCTTGAGTCCGAAGACCGCATCGCCTTCCGCTACGCCACGCCCGCAGGCGAGATAACAGCCGCAGCCAATCCCAACGGCTCCCTGAGCAACATTGCCGGAATCCTCAACGAAGGCCGCAATGTGCTAGGCATGATGCCGCACCCCGACCGCTCCAGCGAAAAGCTGCTCGGCTCAGCGGACGGATGGAGGATTTTCGAGTCGATGGTTTCAGCACTGGCGGCGAAGTAGTTCCGTATTTCCAAATTTCAAGAGAGGCGTTACGTTGTAATGAGAATTTCGTGGCTGTTGATAGCTGCTCTCGCACTCACGCCAATCGCCTTCGCGCCGCACATCTCTGCGCAGACTATCCAGCAGGCACCACAAGTTACCTTGAGCCGAAAGATCGAGCTCATGGTTCGATCCAAATTCAACATCCCGGAAAACTGCGACATTCAAATCACATCGCGCACACCGAGTTCCGTTCCCGGTTACGACACCCTGCGCCTGTCCATCACGAATGGCAAAGAGAATGTCGGCGTTAATTTTCTGATTTCAGCCGACAACAAAACACTGGCCCGACTTGAAAAATTTGATTTAGATGACAATCCCGCTCTGATGATCGATCTGCACGGCAGGCCGATCCGTGGAAATCCGAACGCGCCCGTAACCGTCGTCAGCTTTGACGATCTCGAATGCCCTGTTTGCGCGCGTATGCACCAGATTCTCTTTCCCGGCACGCTGGACCGCTACGGAAACCGCGTACGCTTTATTTATAAAGACAATCCCCTGCTCGATATTCATCCCTGGGCGATGCACGCCGCAGTGAATGCGAATTGCCTTGCCGATCAAAGCGCCGATGCCTATTGGAGCTACGTTGACTACGTTCATACGCATGGCGAGCAAGTGAATGGAGAGGCGCGCGATCTCGCAAAGAGCTATTCCGCGTTAGATCAAATTGCCGCTGCGCAGGGACTCAAAGCCAACGTCAACGAAAATCAGTTGCAGGCCTGCCTGAAAGTGCAGGACGAGACTCCGGTACGTCAATCAATGAAAGAAGCTGCACGGCTCGGGCTGAACCTTACGCCTGCGCTGTTTGTGAATGGCGAGGAGATTCACGGCCTCACTAACGAAAACCCTGAAAACGCCGTCTGGAATGTCATCGACCGCGCATTACGCGAAGCTGGCGTTCAGCCTCCGCAACAACAGGCAGCACCAGCCTCGAAATAAAATAGGCTTTCGCACTAAAAACTACAAGCCCAGGCCGCCATCCACTGGCATGATCTGGCCGGTGATGAAGCTGGCATTTGTAGCAAAGTAGAGAACAGCCTCAGCGATATCGTTCGGCGTACCGCTGCGTTGTAGCGGAGTTTTCGCAATCATTCGTTTCGTCTGCTCCGTTGGCTCGGGGTCCATGTCGATCCAGCCGGGAGCCACGGCATTTACAGCGACTTCCGGACCGAAGGCCTTAGCCATAGTCTTGACGAGTATATGCACAGCAGCTTTCGAAGAGCAGTAGTGAGCGTGATCGGCCCAGGGATGCAAGCCGCCCAGCGAGCCTAGCTGGATGATTCGGCCGTGCGTAGCGCGAAGCGCGGCGATGCTCTCGCGCGCAAAGAGAAACGGCCCGCGCGTATTGGTCTCGAAGATCGCATCCCATTGCGCCACAGTGATCCGGTCGAGCGGAACAGCCTCAAAGATAGCGGCGTTGTTGACAAGGATATTGAGCTTGCCGTGCTGCTTCAGTGTTTCGGCAACGGCCTGCTTGACTTCATCCTCGCTGCGCACGTTGCACTTTACCGCATAGCCTCGGCGGCCTTCGGCTTCGATCGCGGCAACAGTTTCCGCAGCCTCTTTTTCCGACGAGTTGTAAGTGATCGTCACATCAGCCCCGGCCCGAGCCAGCGTGAGCGCAATAGCGCGCCCAATGCGCTTGGCGCCTCCGGTAACGAGCGCGGATTGGCTGGCTAAAGGCTGGGCAAGCATGAGTTGATCGCCGGAGCTGAAACCTCGATGCTATCTTTACTGCTGCGGCTTGGAGCTGTCAGGCTTCTGCTGGTTCTGGTCCTGATTCTGCCCTTGGTTCGGGTGATCCTTATAGACCGAGTACTGCGGAACCGGACGGCTCAACGGAATGGTCAGAGCCAGCTCAGACTTGTCCACCTTGTACTCCTTGCCGTAGGTCTGGTAGCCGTGAGCGATGACCTGCACCAGCACCGTGGAGCCGGTTTCGATCACGTCAATGTAGGTCTTGCCGTCCTCGTTGGTCTTCAGCTCCATGTTGCCGGCGTCCTTGCCGTCCTTGATGGGATGGAAGACAACGGCGGCGTCCTCAATGGGATGCTTGTCGTCGGCGCGGAGCACCGTCACGTCAATGCGCGACATCGGCGGCGGAGACTTGTATTTGCGGCCGCGGCTGCTATCATCCTGCGCGCGGAGGGCGAAGGCGGAAAAAGTGAGCACGAGAGCTGAGAGAACGGCAAGGGAACGGATTGGCTTACGGCGGAACATGGTCTTCATTGTATCGGTTTGGACGAATGGTGCAAGAAGTTCGTTTTTAACCCCACATGCGATTAAATATGAGTGAATTACACTCATATTTAACCCGAACGACTTGACAATCCTTAGCTCGGACTCATAATTTAGCAGTTGGAAGGCGAGAGTGCTAGCACCATGCTGGCGCGATTGCTGGACTGCAATTCGCTCTGCGCTTCCGGCTTGACGCCGTACGCACCGCGGATGAAGGCCTCGATTTTGTTTTAAAACCCAAACACCCGCGGAGGGGATTTCCCTGCTCCGCGTGCGAAGGAGAAGGAAGCAATGGCAGCAACATCTGTGACGACGACCTTCACTCCGCTTCACGATCGCATTCTGGTTCGCCGTCTCGAAGAGACGGAGACCGTTCGTGGCGGAATCATCATTCCCGACAGCGCCAAGGAAAAGCCCCAGGAAGGCGAAGTGATCGCCGTGGGCAAGGGCAAGTCGAACGACGAAGGCAAGGTCTTCCCGCTCGACGTGAAGGCCGGCGACCGCGTGCTCTTCGGCAAGTACTCCGGCACCGAGATCAAGATCGACGGCGAGGAGTTCCTCATCATGCGCGAGGAAGAAGTCCTCGGCATCGTCAAGAAGTAAATGCGGGGTCAGGGTACAGGGTGCAGGGTACAGAAAAACCCGGCAGCTCCTGGAGTCAACCTGATTGCTCTGACCTGAACGGCACATTAAGACACTGAATTACGGGTCAACTCGGATCATGGGGACTGTACCCCGTACCCTGTACCCGGAACCCTGTTAGGAGAAGACAATGGCAAAGCAGATTCTGCACGGTGAAGAGTCCCGTCAGGCGATCCTGCGCGGCGTGAACACGCTGGCGGACGCGGTGAAGGCGACACTCGGTCCCAAGGGCCGCAATGTCGTCATCGAGAAGAAGTTCGGCTCCCCGACCATCACCAAGGACGGCGTGACGGTGGCCAAGGAGATCGAGATCAAGGATCCTCTGGAGAACGTAGGCGCACAGCTGGTGAAGGAAGTCGCCTCGAAGACCAGCGACGTGGCCGGCGACGGCACCACGACGGCAACGGTTCTGGCCCAGGCGATCTATC
>JASHPD010000046.1 GCA_030038315.1 Acidobacteriaceae bacterium | reverse complement strand
TTGTCATCTTCATTGCCTCGCACTGTCAACATCAGGATGGGAAGCCGTGTGAAGATTCTGCGGATTCGTGAACAGGTTTCCATGCCGCCCATTCCCGACATATTGACGTCGAGTAACACAGCATCGTAATCGATCATGCGAAGACGCATGAGCGCCTCTTCTCCGTTTCCGGCTTCACCGATATCAAAACCAACGATGTTAAGCGCGGAACGCAGGCTGCGCCTGAGCGCGACGTCGTCTTCAACGATCAGGACTTTACTTTGCGGTGCTTCCATACGATGTCTCCTTTTGTATCTGCGGCAAAGCGATAAAGAAAGTTGTCTTCTCGTCGGGAGTGCTGTCTACCCAGGCGCGTCCTCTGTGGGCATCCGCAATTCTCCTGGTCACAGTGAGGCCAATCCCGGTTCCGGGAGCTTTGTAATGAGTTTCAGCGGAACGGTAGAAGCGATCAAAGATACGCAGCCTGTCTTTTGGGGTCACATACGAACCCTCGTTCTGCACGCTGAAAACGATCTCGGAGTCGGTCGATTCCACTAAGAGTGTGATTGCCGATCCGGGACGCGCATATTTCGCGGCATTATCGACAATTTGCAACAAGGCCATCTGGAGCAGCCGTCGATCGGACCAGATGTAGCTGATCTTGCTCCTTTGCGAGATCACAAGCCGTTCGGCACTCACTACAGAAGCAAAAGCGGTTTGGCATTCTTCAAGAAATTCATCGAGCGCGATTTTCTCGTAGTCGAGCCGGAAGTCTGCCTCTTGCAATTCGGCGGCCTCAAGAACCTTGTTGGTCAAGCTCGTTAAACGAACGGCTTCGCCTTCAATCAGGAAGGCGAGTTCTTTTTCCGCAGCTCCCAGACGGGGAATTTCCAACAAGCCTCCGCTGGCCGTCTGGATAGTAGCCAGTGGGGTTTTGAATGCGTGGGCGAGCCCGTCCAGCACGGCCGAACGCAATTGACTGCCTCTTCGCGCTACTTCCGCATTTGTTTCTGCGAGAAAGGAATGGGAACGTTCGAGCGCAAGCGCCGATAATGAGGCGATTGCATCCGCCGAGCGCGAATCGAGGAAACTGTCCGAGGCAGACCCGGCTATATAAAGAGCGCCCACTGCCCGGGTTCCCAGTCGAAGCACGCGCTTGAAGCGGCAGGCGAACGTATCGTTCTCCGAGAGCTCGCTGAAGTAGATGCCTCGCACCTCGTTCTCTTCGACGAACCCCGGGCCTGCTTTATCCATCTTCGCTTCCCGGGCGTCCCACAGCGCTACTACGTCGGCCTTGAAGACAGTTTCTATCAAGTGAGTCAACTGCGCGCCTATCTGCTCTCCGCGATCCATCATCAGAATGTCGCGGCTGGTCAGGTACAGGCGCTCCAGCAACTCTCTCTCTTGTTTTATCTCTATGGATTGCCGGTGAAGAGCATCCGCTAACCGGCTGAGAAAAAGCGCAATCAACGCAAAGACAACAGACGCGATCCAGTCCTGAGGCACTCGCTCATAGAACGAGAGCAATGGCGGCATAAAGAAGAAATCCAGGAATGCGACTGCGGCAGCCGAGGCGACTGCGCCCTCAATAAACCCCCACTGAAACGCAATGATCAGAATGAGAACTAAGTCAACGACTCCGCTGGCGAGAGCGCCCGCGTGACACAGATATCCGATGAATGTGACCAGAGCAAGAACGGGGATGGTCGCAACGCTGCGCAGTGTGCGACTTCTATGCATACTCGTTATCCCTGAGGAATGACATTAATCCAAAAGCCGTAAGTAAGGAGTAAGGAAGTTCCTATGAAATTCGCTGGATTCATTGCATTTTCTCGAATAGAGTGCACGCCTTCCGGAAAGTTGAAAGCAAACCATAAGGGATCTCTACCTCGTAATCCCGTCGTTACGGGCCAGCGTATCGACTCAGGGATATAAGGGTCAGTCGCGGCAATGGGCCGGCTCTTGGAGGCGCAATTTGAAAAATAGAGGGACTCATACTAGAGACCTGGAGACTCCGGTTTCAACGCTGACGGCAGATTTGATGACGTGCGTGCGACTGGAGCGGGTGATTTTAAGCCGAGGGATTGCGGGCGCGCGTCGTAAATCCATCGCTGGCGGCAAGCGTGGGACTGGGCGGCATTCACGCCGCGTTGTTGGTTCGCTTGTGGCGTTTCTTATCGTCTTTTTTGTAATGATGCCAAGAGGGTTTGCGCAGTCGACATTTGGAAGCATCCGAGGAACTGTGCAGGATGGCACGGGTGCGGTGATTCCAGGGACACAAGTGACCTTGCACAGCGTGGATGAGGGCACGGATAGTTCCGTTACTTCCGATGATTCAGGGAACTATCTCTTCGAGAATGTGAAGGCCGGTCACTATAGCCTTCGCGCTTCCCGCAGCGGATTTGCCGACACCCGGCTCAATGGAATCGCACTGTCGGCACGCCAGGATCTGCGGTTCACCCTGACCATGCAGATTGCGGCCCAGGCAACAACCGTGGAGGTGAGCGCTGCGGCTGCGGTGATCAACACCGAAAATTCAACTCTTGGAGATTTGAAAAACACGGAAGCCATTGTGCAGTTGCCGCTGAATTATCGTGCTGCCACGACGAGCCCGGTCTCCGCACTGGCCGCAGCGCCGAACGTGCAGCAGGATAACTCGGGCAACTTTGAAATCGGAGGCGCGACCTCGAACATGATCGGCGTTTCCGTGGACGGCATCTCCACGATCAACGTCTGGGATAGCGGTGTTTCGCTGGTGGCCGGAGCTGCCGGCGCCAATCCTTATCCATCTTCAGAGGGCATCGGTGAAATGAAGGTGACGGCCTTCAACAACAACGCCGAATTCTCGCAGGTTGCCGATGTTACGTTCACGACCAAGGCCGGCACAGATCAATTTCACGGCGGCCTGTTTGAGTACCTCCAGAACGACGCACTGAACTCCAACGTCTGGAGCTTTGCGGAAAAAGCCCCTGAACGGTTCAACACGTTTGGCGGCAGCCTTGGCGGACCGGTCACAATTCCGCATCTCTATCATGGCCACAACAAAACCTTCTTCTTTTTCGACTATGAGGGCAACCACAAGAGCACTTCTGCTGCCGAACAGTATGCTGTTCCGTCGGCTGCGGATCGGACTGGCGATCTGAGCGATCTGGACTCGACCCTTCCAGGTGGAGTCCTTATCAATCCAGCCACTGGTTCAGCGGCTACAGGTACAGGACAGCCGTTTCCCAACAACCAGATTCCGGCAAATTTATTGAATCAGTCTGCTCTCACGTTGTTGAACGATTACTATCCTCTGCCCAACACCAGCGGCCTGAGCGGCGGGCTCAACTACCAGACACTGGTTCCGATTCCTTCCAGCAGTAACGGACTTGATCTGCGCATCGATCAGGTTATTTCCCAGAAGCAGCAGTTGTTTGCCCGCTATAACTGGAAGAACCTGGATGTCGATACGGTGAATCAGCTCTTGCCGGACGACCAGGATACGGAACACGACCGGAGCTTTCTTGTCTCTCATAACTATATGTTCACCACAAACCTGGTGAATGAATTCCGCTTTGGATTCACGCACTCGATCCTCGCTCCATACTTCTCGATCGAAGGCGCGCAGGCCATCAGCAAGTTGGGTCTCCAGGGTGTTGATCTCACCACGCATCCCACGAACGGCGGCTTTCCGAGCATTGTGTTTTCGGATGGAACGAATTTCACTCCTATCGGCCGGGACATTGTTGGTCCTACTATCTCCAAAACAGAAGAGCTGGCGGACAATCTCACCTGGACCCGCGGCCGTCATACGATTCGCGGCGGGATCGATCTTCGCTGGGTGCGATTCGAAGTGCCGGAGATTGAAACTCCATCTGACGACTACGGACTGTTTACTTTTAACCAGAACATCTTTACCGGAAGTTCCTTCGGCGATTTGCTTCTGGGCCTCCCGAACACCACGTACTTTGCTGTCACAGGCCCGACAAATGATGCAGGCGGTCCTGAATACGGCTTTTACGCACAGGACGAATGGCAGATCAATCATCGCCTGACAGTGAACTACGGCCTGCGTTGGGAGATCCTTCCTCCTTTTGTTGACGTGAATGGACAACAGGCCAACTTTGATCCCAAGACGAACGCAGTGATCGTAAATCACAACCTCTACCTCAAGGATGGAGGGCCAGTGCTCGCATTCCTCGAATCCTTCAACGCCTGCAATGCGGCGCCGCCGGGATGGTCAGCTCCTGCCGATGCGGGCTATGCGCCCTCGTCCTCACTGCCATGCACGCAGGTTGTGTCGAATAACGAGGAAGGTCTTCCCAAGGGACTTCGGCAAACCTATATGGGCAACCTGGACCCGCGTGTCAGCTTTGCCTTCCGTCCTTTTGGCAACGACAGAACCGTCCTTCGCGTTGGTTTCGGTATTTTTACCGTGACTGCGCTAGGGCAACTACAGAACAACAACGAGAGCAATCCGGTGGCATCGGTATTCACGTACACAAACATGAACGCGAGCGGAATGGCATCCTTTGCTTTCCCGCAGGTTGCGCCTCCATCAGAGGCAGGCCAGGCTGTGGTCGGCGGAGGTGAGCTCGAACAAGCCACCGACCCGCACTATCGCGATTCGCAATCGGCACAGTGGAATGTCACACTGGAGCGCGAACTGACTTCCAACACAGCAGCTCGAATCAGCTATGTCGGCATGAAGTCCTATCGCATGAACGTCACCGTCAACCTGAATCAACAGGCTCCTTCCACAACAGCTTTCAATCCGAACCTCGCTCCGTTCACGAATTGGGGCACGATCTTCTCTACGGAGAACCTTGGCGACCAGAATTATCAGGCCATGGAACTCCAGGCAACTCATCGTGCCGGTCACGGATTGACGTATCAGGCGAACTTCTCCTGGGCGCACGATATCAGTGACGCACAGGGCGATGCCCCAACTACGTTTCAAGGGGAAACCCGGTACGGTCTGGCCGAAGAGAATCGCTTTGACACTACGGCTAATCGAGGCAATACCGTCGGCACCAGGCGCCGTCGTCTCCTGCTGACCGGAACGTATGAATTGCCTTACGGAGCCGGCCGGCACTGGTCCAGTCACTCCACCCTGCTGAATGACACGCTTGGCGGGTGGAACCTGAACACCATCACATTGCTGGAATCCGGTGAGTATCTCACACCCGTGATGAGTGTTGCTGATGACCAGACCAACACCGATCCCGCGGCTGCCGGCATTACCGTCGTTCGTCCCGACGTTGTCGGGAATCCGGTTCCTTCGCATCGCACGCGCTCCGATTACTTCAACATCAATGCGTATGCGATACCGCAGGCAAATTGCGGATGCGTGGGTAATGCCGGGGTGGGCAGCCTTGAAGGGCCAGGTACTGCGACAGTTGCCCTGGGATTGGCGAAGGTCATTCCGCTTAGGGAACGGCTGCACATGCGCTTCGAGGCGACGTTCACGAACGTGCTGAATCATCCCAACTTCGCACCGCCGTCGACCGACATCAGCAGCCCAACATCGTTCGGTGTGCTTAACACTGCGGAGACTGCGGAAAGTGCGGGAAGCCGCACAGGGCAGGCAGCTCTGCGGATTGATTTCTAACGACAACTAACTCAATGAGGCAGGGTCTGGTTCGCAAGGATGCGCTCCAGACCCTGTTTTAATTCTGTCTTGATACAAGCGTACGTTGAACGTATAACTTCTTTATTTTTTGTCGACGCGCAATTTATAGCTTCCGCATTGAAATAGAGGAGTTGAGGCAGCCGCAAGGCTGAAACAATCATGGGATTATTTCGTATTTGCCGGCCTATTACCGTTGATGCAAAACAATGCACGGAGCCAGGAACAATCACCACCGATCTGGGGTTCGTCAATGTAAAGCGCGGTGAGTGGATTGTTCGCGGAGAGGATGGAGAAACCTATATCCTCGGGGATGAGTTTTTTCGGTGCACATTCTTCCCCTTGTGCAAGCAAGTAAGCACAAATTTCCGCAATGCAGCGCACGAATCTGTTGCAGAAGATAGCAAAGGAGTTTTGGAGTCACAGAAAACTCCTGTTCGGTCTTGTGTGCAGAAGCTGAGACAGCATCGATCATCCTTCATTCTTCAAAAACAGAACTCGCAGACGCGCTGACCTTCTCATTCGCGCAACAGAAAGCGTCCATCGGCTTTTATGACAGATCCGGAACGATACTTTGTGATTTCCACGCACCGCTTGCGAGATGTGGGAGCAACTATTCACGAATATGACGAGCACTTCTGGAGAAATGGCCACTCCCTCCAGATGATTGTCTTCGACGACTCCACGCAGGCGAATGTTGAAAAGTATTTGCCGCTCTTTGAACAGACAAAGACACGATCTGATCTGTTCTATGTAGGCCCACGTGAAAAGGAACAATTCATCGAGTACGTCAATTCCCGCCTGCGCAATAAGCGTCTTGAGCCGCTCGTCAAAAATATCTTTCGGCCAAGCTATGGCGGCAATCGAAACTTTTCGCTGATGTACTCTCTCGGCGGCTGCCTCTGGGTTAAATGTGGTTGGTGCCAACCACACTTTGCGCCACGCTTCGTACATAACGCGCGCATAGGGAACTATCTCCAAAGCGGAGTCTACTTGCGGAGCAATCTTGTATCCCAATAGACCGCTTGCGTGGGCTCTACTGTGATGAGCGGAAACTGCGGATGTGCAGGATTGATGAGAATGTTCCATTCCGGCCCCTGCGTCACTGCGCTGGGAACACGCAGGATGGCGCTACGTTTTTCCATCAGCCATTCGTCGCCAAAGGCTTGCGAAACAACATTGTCCTCAGTATCCCAGCCGAGGTGGACAACTGGATCGAAAGATTCGATGGAAATCGAATCGGGGATGATGATGCGCGCATAGTGCCGGCCGCCGGGTACTTTACGGAAGCCGGCATGCACGAGTGTTTCAAGGAGAGCCAGTGAATAGACTTCCGCCGCGTAGATAACGGAGTAGCCTTTGGAATTCCAGCGGCCACCGGCGAGCGCTGCTCCTGTTCCATCGAGAATGGGGCACCTGTCATCACAGATTCGGAAGGCGTGCATTGGCTAGACTGGTAATCCGAAGAGGAGTTTGTTCAGCACGTCTTCCACTTGAATGGCTCCAAGCTCGGTCTGCGCGGCATCGGCAGGCGTGCGCCACTGTAGCTCAGGCAGCGGCGAGTTCATCCACTCGCGGGCGTCGCCCTCGTTTCTCCACACGTGCTCGGCCAGCGCCAGCACGCGCGCAATGCGGCTCGTCTTTTCGCTTTCAGCTACGTTGAGACGTTCACGGCGGCGATTGTAGGTCGCCTTCGGCACGACTTTGTGGCAATAAACTTTTGCAGCGGGCCTTGCCGTCAGAATCCGGGAAGCAACCCGCTCAAGGGATTTCTTGGGCAAGCCCTTGGAGACCTCGGATTCCAGTTGCGCGTAGGTGTGAATCGAGGCCGGAAGGCCGAGAATCCTGGCAATGCTTTGAGCTTCAACCATAAGCCACCTCTTGAAGCCACCTCTTGGCCCATTTTAACATATTTCCGGCTCATTTGAGCCAGCGCTGCAGCTGTGTAACGCTCCGGCCGTAGATTTGCAATTCACATGAGAAAGAAGGACAGGAGGTAACAATCATTGACGGAAGCGTATTATCCAGCCACGAATTATCAGTCACCAGAAATCCCCTACTATTCCGTTATCGTTGATAGGAGGCGCCTCAGCGGCCCCGCCCTTCTTCGCTTTTTCCAGATCATGAAGAAGTGGGAGGTCGATGAGAAAGATGCGCGGCTTCTGCTGGGCGGAATCACCAAGCGACGATTCCAGAAATTATAAGCCCGTCCGGCAGGGCGCATCCTCAAAGCGTTGCCTTTCGAGTACCCGCCTTCACCTCGGCAATATATGTGGCGATGGAAGCATCGATGTCGTGGCGCTTGCCGTCTGGGCTCTCCGGCAGCGACGGCATCACTACAAGCTGCGGCGAGGCGGGGCCTTCGAGCCTGTTGGCGGCCATACGGTGCGCAGTAGCGATGGCAGCGTTCGGGTCTTGTCCGACGGAATGCCAACTGCGCTTCCCGTTAGAAACAACGCGGACGTTATATTCGCCTTCCGGGTGGTGCTCCGCCCTGCCGTCCACCATGCCGTACAGCGGCCTGATTTTTCCGTTGGCGGCCTTCACAACTTTGACGTAGCGATACGCGCCGTCTGCTTTACGGATACGAAGGTAGATGGGTAGTTCTTTCATGCCGTCTCCTGTATGGGGAATACCGGCGTGAACATGGGTTTTATGGGGATGGGACTCGTGAAATTCACAAATTTGGTGGAGAGAGGGATTCATAACGCACCGTAAGTAGTTTATTTTCCAATACTACTCAGGCGCTTAAGTCCTTCCATACCGCCATTTATACCGTCACAAGAACATCGCTAGAGGCAAAAAAACGGCAAAATCTGCTTGCCGACCTTCCCATCCGACCCCGTTCAGATCATCGACTGCCCAGCTCGACTGCTTGTAAGATCGTCGCGCTGAACTGCCGAATCCATCCTAATTTTCTGGTGCTTGCCAGTGCCTGTCAAGCCGCCAGAAGTCTTTCGTACTGCTCCCCCGTCAGTGCCAGGATGATGTTGCCTCCGCCGATCATCAGGCTACGATGGAACCATTCCAGGTTGGGACGATTCATGGCGATTCCGCCGCGTTCAATCATGAGTTGTACCGCCCTGCTTGAGCTGAAGCTCAGTGTCTTGATGATCCTTTCACCACCCTCCATTGTGATGAAGTTGCACACCCAGAGGTCCTCGCGTAGAACGAATGACAACGTGATGTAGCGCTTCTTAGTTCTCGCCGGCGGAAACGGAATCAGATCGACCGGATGCTCCTTCGAGAACTTCTGATGGATCAGGTTCAACAACCATTCTGGTGCCTCCTGCGGCGATTCGGACGGATTGCAGTACATATATGCACCATCCGATTCCTCAACAGCAGCAGGCAGCCACGCATAGCCGCCCTCGTGTTGAACGGAAATCCCCTGAGCAATCTGCGAACGGCGGGATGCCGGCAGTCCCTCATCGG
>JASHPD010000006.1 GCA_030038315.1 Acidobacteriaceae bacterium | reverse complement strand
GCTCCTCTTTCCTATTCTGGCTCTTCACGCCGAGAGCGTGGACAGCCTGCCCAAGCCTACCGACTACGCCAGCGACTTTGCCCACGTGCTTTCGCCGCAGGCGATTGCGCAAATCGACAGCATCTGCGGCCAGTTGGATCACTCGCAGGCCAACGCGCAGATTGCCGTGGTGACGGTGAATACGCTGGACGGCGAGGACGCCGCCGACTGGGCCAACGAGCTTGAAAATAAGTGGAAGATGGGCAAAAAGGGCCTCGGGCCGAATGCCGACAGGGGCGTACTGGTTCTGCTTGCCGTCAAGGATCACAAGTATCGCATCGACGTCGGCTACGGCCTCGAAGGGATTCTCCCGGATGGTCTTGTGGGCGACATTGGTCGCGAGATGCGCGTGAGCCTGCGGGCCGGCGATTATGACTCCGCGCTTGCGGGCGCCGTGGGGCAGATTGGCCAGATCATCGCCAACGACGCCAAGGTCACGCTCAACACCGGCGGCCCGCTTGCCGTGGAGCCGGGGCCGCGCGTGGCGCATCACGGCCACGACTGGGGCGGGCTGATCTTTTTCCTCTTTCTGTTGCTCTTCTTTGGCGGCTCGGGCATCGGGCGCTGGATCTTCGGCTGGCTGGGCTGGGGATTGCTCTTCAGCAACTTCTTCGGCGGTCCGCGCGGCGGAGGCTGGGGCGGTGGAGGCGGATTTGGCGGTGGCGGCGATGGCGGAGGATCGGGCTTTGGCGGCTTCGGCGGCGGGGATTTCGGCGGCGGCGGAGCCGGGGGCGACTGGTGAGAGTTGTGCTATCCCACCCCTTGGCGCAAAAACAAAGATGCGCCAAGGATGGGCACCCGGTTCTTGTGAGATCGGGGAAGTCAGATTTTGCAGGTCGCCCGTTGCGGGCGAAAAGGAGAAAACGAACGATATGCGTAAGGGATTGCTCGCGTTTCTGGCTGTAATTGGCGTTATCGTACTTGCCGGGCTCTTTGTCTTTGCCAGCTTCAAGAGCACGCAGAACCAACTGGTGCAAAAAGATGAAGCCGTCAAATCGGCCTGGTCGCAGGTGGACATCAACCTGGAGCGCCGCGCCGACCTCATCCCCAACCTTGTTCAGACGGTCAAGGGCTTCACCAAGGAAGAGAGCACGGTCTTTGGCGACATTGCCAACGCTCGCGCCGGCCTGCTGAACGCGCATACGCCGCAGGACAAGATCGCGGCCAACAACACTCTGGATGGAGCCTTCGGTCGCCTGCTGGCATTGACAGAAAACTATCCGCAGCTCAAGTCCAATGAGCAGTTTCTGCGCCTGCAGGACGAACTCTCCGGCACGGAAAACCGCATCGCCGTCTCCCGCCGCGTCTATAACAAGACGCTGCAGGACTACAATACCTTCGTCCGCTCGTTCCCTAACAGCATCTGGGCGGGCATGTTGGGCTTCCAGCCGAACAACGCCTACTTCCAGGCGAGCGACTCCTCGCGCCAGGTTCCGCAGGTTAGTTTCTAGTCCCGCAGGTCAGCTTCTAATGGTCAGACGAAAATTTGAAGCAGGACAAAAAGGGCCATCCTTCAGGATGGCCCTTTTGCGGAGGAGCAGTTTACTTATACGAGGCGATCGCAGTGGCTTCGTTGTCGTAGATATCAAACACGGTGTAGAGCTTGGTGAGTTGCAGCACGTCCTTCACCTTCTTGGTCAGGTTCAGCAGCTTCAGCGTCGCGTCCTGGTTTTTGGCCGTGGTGTAGGCGCTCACCAGCTCGCCCAGGCCCGAGCTGTCAATGTAGTTCACATCGCCCAGGTTGAGCAGAATGTTCTTGGAGCCCTTGCCGATCAGGTCGCGGATGGCCTCGCGCAACTGCACGCTGCCTTCGCCCAAGGTAATGCGGCCGCCAAGATCCAGGACTGTTACGCCATCTACTTCACGGGAAGCAATCGTCAATGCCACGGAAATCCTCCTTAAATTGGTACTACCGTTATAGCATTCGGGTGCTGCTTTGCAAGATTGGAATACGGTTAAGGCCTGCCCCGGCGCGCGCTACGCCGACACCCCCGCCTGCGGCCGATGCTTTACCATCGTCAGCTCGGTGCCGGGATGCAGTTGTCGAAAGTGTACCTCATCCATAAAGGAACGGATAAGAAAGATGCCGCGCCCGGTTCCGCGCAGCAGGTTTTCCTCGGACAGCGGGTCGGGCAGGGAATCGGGATCGACGCCTTTGCCCTGGTCGGCGATGGTGAATACCAGGTCGGAGCCGGTGTCTTCAAAGCTGGCCGTCACCTGCTTGTCCGGTTCGTACTCGTTGCCGTGGAGTACTGCATTAACCGCAGCCTCGCGCACGGCCATCGTAATGTGAAAGGTTTCGTCCTCGTCGAAGCCGGCCTGCGCGGCCATCTTCTCCGCAATCGATTCAATTTCGGCAACGCTCTCCATGGTGGACTGCAAGTGGAGGATCTGGCGGCCTGCGGTTGGTTCGCTCAATGTGGTGTGAGCCCTTTTCGTCAGCGGAGGTCTGGTTGCTTGAAGCCACCTGACGGCAGTTTCATGGCTGACGCCCATTGTGTCAAGAATGACAGCCGATTCAGCCTCTACGGAATGCGGATTTCCGCTCCCGCGCCCCATGAAGAACATGCAGAATCGTAAGCGCCGACCTGGATTTCCGGTAGTAGATGAGAAATTTCCCCGCTGGGAAGCAGCGCGCGCCCGGAGCAATCTCCTCACATTTGCGGCCAGCCAGAGGCTGCTCAGCGAGCAGGGAGAATCGTTCCTCAATCGTTTCCTGCATCTTGTCCGCAACGTCAAGGCCTGCGCGCTGTGCCCAATAAAGCCAGATGTCATCCATATCCCGCTCGGCGGAGCGGGTGACGTGTACGCGCATTATCGCTTCGCTGCTGCTTCCCTGAGCCGGGCGCGCCCACGGGCTTTTATCTCTGCCGTCAGCCGGGCCAGCCCTTCGCGGCCTTCGTATTCCGTATACTCGCCGCGCTCTGCCTCGGCAATGCCTTGCAACACCCTTTGGCGTATGGAGTCGATCTGTTGCGCCGTCAGGTCTGTCAACACGTCCTCAACCGTCGGCGCAGCCAGCCGTTCTTCGCGGAGATCAGCCGCTTCCATGCGCCGCAACGCCTCACGGACTACCTCGCTGGCATTGTTGTAGCGTCCGCTTCTCACCCGGGCGCGCACATATTTGGCAAGGGCGTCCGTGATGGAGACATTCATCTGGTCCATAAAGCACTCCAATATCAGAAATTCTAGCCTCAAACTATAAAATGTCAATCTTTGACATTGTTTCCTGAGCCGTTATCGTTGCAACCGTCTACACTCTCATCATGCAGGCACGCACCACAACCCGGGTCAGCCTTACGGCTCTGCTTGGCACGCCGGTTACGGATGCGCAGGGGCAGCTTCGCGGCAAGCTCAAGGACATTGCCGTGAACACGGGCGCTGACGGCGGGCGCGTTGCCGGGCTGGTGCTCAAGACACGTTCGGGGCTAAGCATTGTGCCCTCGCATGAGGTGATGGAAACGCCTGCCGGTACGCTGGAGCTGCGCACTGTGGGCGCGCTGATTCCGCTCCAGGAACAGGAGCGGGAACAGGGCAATTACCTCTACCTGCAGCAGGACCTTGTCGATCGCCAGATCATTGACGTGCATGGACGCAAGGTGGTGCGCGTCAACGATGTCGATCTCGAATGGCTGGGGCATGGATCGGCGCATCTTTTGCGTGTGGCTGAGGTGGAAGTCGGGTTGCGTGGGGCTGTTCGGCGCGTTTTCAAAGGGTTTTTGCCGCGCGCAACGCTCGAATCTTTTTCGCGGCGCTTTGCCGCCAATGGGATTCCGTGGCAGTTCGTGGACGTGATCGAGGTCGATCCGGCGCGGCGCGTTAAGCTGCGCATCGAGCACGAGCGGTTGAACGATCTGCATCCGTCGGATTTGGCGGAGATCCTCGAAGACCTGTCGCCGGCGGAGCGCGAGGTGATCTTTACCGCGCTCGATGAGGAGGTTGCGGCCGAGGCGCTCGAAGAGGCCGATCCGAAGCTGCAGAAGGCGCTGCTCGAAAAGCTCGACGAGGAAAAGATTGCCGACATCGTCGAGGAGATGGACCCCGGAGCCGCAGCCGACCTGCTGGCCGAGCTGCCCGAGGAGCAATCCGACGCGATTCTCGAAGAGATGGAGCCGGAGGAACGGCAGGAGGTTGCCGAGCTTCTGGAGTTCGATGAGAACTCCGCCGCGGGCGTGATGACTACGGATTTTGTGGCTGTTTCCGCAGACGCGACTGTGGCGCAGGCTGTGCAGGCACTCAAAAACTTCGACGGCGATCCGGAATCGGTCACGCAGGTTTACCTCCTTGGCGAGCGGCGCGCGCTGCGCGGCTCGGTTTCGCTGGCTCGGCTGGTGATGGCGCAGCCGGAGACGCGGTTGAGCGTGCTGGCTGAGCCGCATGTTTTGTCCTGCCCCTTCGACATGCACCAGAATGCGCTGGCCGAGCTGTTCGACAAGTACAACCTGAATGCCGTTCCGGTGGTGGACGCGCCGGGCCGGATGGTCGGCGTGGTGCAGGCCGATCATGTGATCAGTTTTTTGCGGGAGAAGCTGTGAGGCGTATCTCTATTTGCATTTGCGGCTGAAATGGGTGTCGTTCTCCTATTTGCTGTGGATGTTGCTTTTCTAAGCTCATTCTTTTGATTGGTTTGCACATGACTTCACAGCGGCTGTGGAGGTTTTGTGGAATGGCTTGCCTGTGAAGCTGTGAGAGGTACTTGTGTAATTTATCTTTTTTCAATAATTTATGGCTCCTTTTTAAAGTTGTTAGTTCACAGGCGCACATAGATGGCTGCTGCTTTTGCTTTGCTTTTCGATGGAAATGGTTCTTTTTACTGGAGTTATAAGGTAGCAAGTCAGCGCGCTCTGCGCGTGGCGGGCTAGCGATTTGCTGCCGGTCCACAGAACCACAGATTCTGGTGGTTTTTGAAAAATTTTGTGGCGCTGATAACGAGAAAAAAGCCCAGTCTGGTGGGAACCGGGCCTTGGCTTTTCTACTGATTCCAGTGTGGCATATTTGCCCATAATTCTTTGCAAAATTCGGAGGAAAAATTTTGGGTTCTTGCTTCCCGTGTCCGAACACACGGACGTGGGGTACCCGTCGCCTGCGCAGGTTGCGGTGCGCACTGTCCTCGTCAGGTTTATGAGTCAGGGTTCAGAAATCAGGAATCGCGAAATTTACATTTGACATCGATGGAAAATCCACTACCATATGGTTGTGGATTTATTGGATACAACATTTGCGGCTTTGTCTGATCCAACCCGGCGGGCGATGATCGAACGGCTCTCCCGCGGGCCTGCCTCTGTGCATGGATTGACGGAGCCGTTTGCACTCTCGCAGCAGATGATTTCAAAACATATCGCCTGCCTGGTGCGGGCGCGGATTGTGACCAAGACGAAGCGCGGGCGGGAGAGTGTTTGCACGCTCAGGCCGGAGGCGATCAAGACCGTCAGCGACTGGGCGATCAGCTATCGCCAATTCTGGGAAGAGAGTTTCGACAAGCTGGACGTGGTTGTGAATCAAATGAAAAAGCGAGGTGAGAGATGACAGAAAACACGGTTAATGAGACAGAGCGGATGGTTGTGACAAGAGTTTTTGATGCTCCACGCGAATTGGTCTGGAAGGCGTGGACAGACCCGCAATATGTGATGCAGTGGTGGGGGCCGAAGGATTTTTACTGCCCTTTCTGCGAGATGGATTTTCGCGTGGGAGGAAAATTTCTCTGCTGCATGAGGGCTTTGGATGGGCAGTTTGAGGGCTGGAATGCTGGTGAATACCATGAGATTGTTCCGCACGAGAAGATCGTTTTCTCGATGTACTTTTCCGACTCAAAGGGAAACAGGGTCGAGGCTGCGGAAGTAGGAATAGAGCATGAGGCCATCGACGGCGCGCACGACATGGTTCTTTTTGAGGATCTTGGCAACGGCCAGACGAAAGTCACCTACATTGGAAATGAAACCATGCAGAACGCAATCCAGAGCGGCCAACTGGAGGGTACGAAGCAGATACTCGATAAAGTCGCCGCAGTTGTTGCGGGACTGGCGCAGGCGAAATAAGAAGCTGAAGCCTGGATGATCGTCTTGCGAGGGACGTGGGACAAAGATGGGAAAATCTTGGGGTGTTGCGATCCCATGTCTCCAAAACCGGGAGACATGGGGCACCCGGCATCCAGCAAAAATTCTGAGAGAAATTTTGCCAGGAGGGACAGAGGATCGTTGTTCCACCCTTCGCGCGATACCGCTGCGCGAAGGGTGGGGTACCCGGCTAATGGGAAGTGGAGTTAGCCCGCATATCTCACAGGCCGATTGTCTGTTTGGTTGAGTTGGGATTGAGGAATATAGCTGGAAAGGCCGTCTTTTCTGTGTCATAACTACGTTGTCGAGACGGGTTATGGCCGAGGAAAGGACGGCCTTTCTGATGACAGAGTGTAATCAAGAGGCGTTCGGATTTGCATCTCATTTTTCACGCCGGGTA
>JASHPD010000045.1 GCA_030038315.1 Acidobacteriaceae bacterium | reverse complement strand
CAGCTCCTCGCCGATCCAGCTTTCGGCTCCGCCTTCGGCTTGACAGGAATCGACCCGCAGCTTCGCCATGAGAAAAGTGCAGCAGCAGCCAGCGGCATTTAATAAGTATCCACCTTGAGGCGGAACCTCGCCTGCTACTATACGCGGAAACTTATGGGTAATTAAAAGGTGGTGTCCCTTTCAGTTATCTACACTCCCGTTCACAACGATTGCGTTCACACCACAGCCAACTGCGCCCGGCATGGGAAATCAATATTGGTTAGACCTGGGAAAAACTTTGCGTCGCGAATGTAACGGCATCTGAGACTAGTGCCGAGTGTCCACTCCTCCCCATGAAGGGCGCGTGTGAGCGCGGCCTTGACTCCAGCCTGGCCTCGGCTACGCTCTGACCATCCGGGGAATGTCACTCTCTGCACCGCACTGGAGCGCAAGGAAACGCAAAAACGGCCACGTGGCGGTACAGTAGAAACCAATAGCTATCAAACAGCCGCCAAACGAAAATTGCCTCTCAAAATTCGAGAGGCAATTTACTTATAACTCTTTTATTGTCTGGTGCCCGGAGGGGGACTTGAACCCCCACGGAGGATAAGCTCCTGCGGATTTTAAGTCAGTTTTTTAGCACTTTGCAACGAGTCGCAATCAGTCGCATAAATCAGAATAAGTCATTCATCATCATCTACATGCGAGTCCCTCTTGTCTTGCAGTAGATCGCACGAAAATGCACAAAAGTTGGAAACGAACAGCCATCAAAACAGCCACTGAGCCTTGCAGCGGATTTCTTTCGGACTTTAACAGCCACTGGCAGTCGCCAGCAGTAACTTAGTGGCTGTTTTGGTGGCTGTTTTGACCGTAACTATCTCAAAGATTGGGGCATATTATTGCACCATTTTCAGTGAAGAAATACATTTCTGCCAATTACTTTAGTGGCTGTTTTTGTCCGCAAACAACCCGCTGAAAAGCCAAAAGTTCGTGGCAGTTTTCTCTCGAACCACGCTCAAGTTTAACCCACGCTCTTCATTCCGTAGGTCAAATCACTTTCCTTACAGCGTCGCGTTCAGAGTGTTCAAAGGCATCTGCGAAGGGTTCAAGCTCTTCGTCACTCATACCAAGGTCGCGCCCAGCTTTGCGCCAGTTGTCCACTGCGCGAGCGACTTCGCCCAGAACCTCCTTGGCTCTCGCGGGCTTGATTCGAAAATAAGCAATCACGGACATGAGGGCGTCGATGGTCATGTCCGGGCCTGCATCCTCAGAAATCCACGTCTTCAATTCGCGCACGCGCTCAGGCGACGGGTTGATGTCGAAGGCAGGCGACAACCGCCAGAACTCCCGGTCTTCATGCAGGAAGCCATGATTGTGCAGATGGTCGTCAACATTCGTAATCAGAATCGAGAAGGCAATACGACGCCACAACTCTTCAATATCGGCCTGTGCATCAGCCCCATGTACGCGGATCGCATCCACGATCTCGGTGTAGGTATGGTTGTCGGGTTCCGTCATCTCAACCCCTAGCATCGTCGCGGCGGAAATATACATGATTCGCTCTCCGTTGCCTCGCCGGTCGAAACGGCGGATCAGTGCAACGGGCAAATTTTCGCTATCTATGATGCGTGCGGTGGCCGCATTGATCCCGGCCTGTTTGGCAAGCGTGAGAGCGAGCACTTCGCCCTTGGTGACGGCGCGCTCGTCCGCGATGCTGGGAAATTTGCCAATAGAAAGTGCGCCATCGTCGTCCACCACCGTACATTTCGGGCGCATTCCACCAAGTGACGTGCCACGCCCGCGCAAATACGCAAGGTCTGCTGCTGTCTCTTTGTTGGCCTCAACGGCACGGGACGCATTCAGCAAATGCCCAAGCTCGATAAGTGGCGGAGCCTTCCGGCGTCCTTCTTCGTAAGCGCGCTGGAATACATTTTCTTCGTCGCGAAAACGAAGCGCACCGACACGGCTGACATCATCCACAGCAAGCAAGTAATCAAGCGCATTGAGCGGCTGCGCCTCTCCCTCCTTGCCCGCACGTCGCAGTGCCTGTCTTCGTTTGACATGATCGCGCATGATGACACGCCTTGCCCAACCGTCGGGCTCGGTATCCGCAATCGCGGCATGGAATAGCGAGCCATCTTTGGATTTGCGATGAAACTGTGGTCCCGCCTGAAGCGGGAGCGTCGGGCCGAGAGCGAAACGCGCTCGGTCGCCAAGCCAGCCTGCTGCATACTCGAAAGCAGCGTTTTCGCGGCGCCCTTGCAGGTCATAGTGCAAAGTGCCGATCTGCGGACCATCACCCAGCACTACGTCAATGGTGCGCTTCATGGCCTTGTCACCCGCGCTTTCTTCATGCGTACACGTTTGGGCAGACGTTCTTCATCCAGAAGGAGGCCGACATCGTCGCGGCTCACATCAATGAGGGTTCTCAGAGGATCGCCAAAGCCCAGGACGAAGAGCGCCATCGCATAAACGCCGAGACCGACCCCTGGGTCTCCCTTTTCTGCACGAAGATAAGTATTCTTGGAGACACCCATGCGCGCGGCGACGGTAAGGACCGTAAGCCCGCGTTTCCGTCGTGCGGTCGCAAGATCGCTGCCGAACTTGGTCAGCGATCGCTTTACGGCGGTAGGAAGCACATCGGACACGCTCGATCTCATTGATAAGGCTCCATACATAAATCCTTATTTCCACATAAAGTCCAATATATAGGACTTTATAGAGTATGTCGAGATCGTATCACCTACTGACCGGAACCATAGCATCGGCCTTATCTGTTTTCCTGTGAGCAGCTCGTCTTGGCCTTGCCAAATCGGAAGCCTAACGAATGGTCTCTGCCTTCGAGCATCAAGACTTGCGAACTGCGTTGGGCAAGTCAGCGCACTCCAGTTCTCCCAGCGCAATAAACTTGTATTCGCACAGCAGAATAAACTTGTAACGGCACGCGAGACGCGATGTTGCGGCAAGCCCTTCGCACAAACTAAGCCACTATCCGTTCAGGATGATCTCCACGGGCATACTTTCGCAGGTCTGCCACGGGGACCAGAACCCTTCCACCAATCCTTCTCGTAGGCAATCGCCGATTGGCTATCAAGTAATCCAATGCGCGTGGGCTGATGGAAAGAAGCTGCGCCGCCTCATCACGGCTTACTAGCAATTTCGCTTCGGCTGGGACTGTGACTCGTGCCGGTGGCTTTCGATGCGCTCCATTGGTCGCCTGCATGGTTGTGCTCCTTAAATGTGGAAGTACGCCGAGTACGCAGAGGCTTGCATACAACACTGCGCCCAGTATGTGCAGCACTCACTTTTATGTCAACAATAAAATCGCACAAAACCAGCATAAATACTGGGGATTTCGATTGTTCGCTGAATTGCATTGCGATTCGATGATGCAATCGGACTGCGCATCAAGATGGATTACGAACTCTATTCGAGACACAATCTCCTACGCTTTCGGTTGGCGATTGCATATCAGATTCCTGGCCTAATCGCTCTCCTATTTGTGACGGGATGCCAGCTCAAAAGAGAGTGCCAAAGCCGGACAAACCGGCGGTGAATCGCTGCCGGATGGATGCCCGATTTCGACCCGCTTTGTGCAGCGCAAAGGACACCAATTGGCGCCTTCTTGCTCATGCAGCTGAGCCACCGAGAGGCTGGCTTTGAGAGGTGCTTCTCTTGAGAGAAAGAGGAGCATATATGCTCCTCTTAATTGCGAGAAACCCGAAGCGGAAGCGGCAGTCAAGGCCGCGCGTTCTCGGCGCGTTTATCCACGTTCACCAGCATGGCGCTCTCCCATTTACGCGCCAATAGCGTTGCCGAGGTGCCTGCCATCGCGATGTCCAGAATGCCGCCAGCATCGATCTGAGTCATGTTTGCGCCGTCGTAAGCCAGCACCGGCAGGAACGATACGAGGTCCTTGACGGCGTTCTCTGGATTCGATTCGTTGGGCGAGAGTCCGATGCCATATTCGGAGAGTTGTCGAAGTGCTCGCGTGGGCGCGAAGTCGAACACGAAGCACACAGGCTTGAGAATTTCTTCCTCGTTCGGGTTGTCACCATTTGGATTCTTGATAGACCACGGAGACTGCACGCGGAAAGCGGCCTGAAAGTACGTTTCTGGGCTTTTCAGATTCCGCAGCATCAGGATCGAGGACCATTGCGGCACCGTAACTCCCGTGGTCAGCTTGCCGCACGAGAGCGTAATGGTCTTGGTCTCGAAACCGCTCCCGATGGCCTCCCGCACCGGCGGCAGTGCCTCCAACCCGATCCCCGCCGACGCGCCAGCTGCTACGACAACCGAGCACGAGTGAGCTCAAGGCGAGCGAAGCAGACGCATTCCAAGCCAAGGAACTCACGCCACTAACAGAAGACGAACAACAGCAAATTGACGCAAATCTTCGAGGCCTAGCAGTAACTCTCAAGCGTGACGGTGAAACAGACGAGCAGGCATTTGATCGGATCAAGAACTCGCAATATATCATCGCCTTCAAGCATGATCCGTATTGGCCATTTTATGACGTGTCGCATCAATTTGGACGCGTCATTCTGACTATCAATACAGCGCACACCTTCTTCACGGCCCTTTATGACCCGGTGAGCAAAATGGGTACCCATTTCAATGTTCAGGAGGCCAGTCATGGATGAATATTTGGTTACTTGCATCAACAAACGGGACCGCATGAGTTCGCACGAACACATCACTCATATTGGTAATATCACGAACACACCAGCCAGCAGATGGCGGATGACAAGGGAAGAAGCCATCCGCCGCATTGACGCAAAGACAGCAGCGTTCTACACAGTCGACAAATCAACCGACAGGAAAATGTATATCGGTGTTGTGCGTGAGATAGGTAAAAACCCATATCTTCGCACGCATGCGGATGGCAAGTGGAACGACAACCTGCTTGCGCAACCTGAGTGCGATAGTTCATGCGCGCTTGTCAGCTAAAAAAACACAAGCCGCCCTGGCGGCCCAGAGCAAAGGAGAAGCGAAATGGCAAAGCAACCAGGCCTTGATGGCCGCTCCCGCGACGACAACGGACAAACCCGCGCTAAGAACGGAAATACTCGCATCGACACCTTACGCGAGATTTACGGCAACGACTTCGCTGAAGGTATGCGCGGAGATGCCCATCTCAGTACACTCTTGGAGCGGACGGGCAGCAGTTCTTTATCCGAGTACCTGCGCAATAAAGACAACTGAGCGCCTTATAACACCAACAGCCATCAAAACAGCCATCAAACAAAAATCGCCTCTCAAATTTCGAGAGGCGATTTCATCATAAGTCTTTTATTTTCTGGTGCCCGGAGGGGGACTTGAACCCCCACGGAGGGTTATCTCCTGCGGATTTTAAGTCCGCTGCGTCTGCCAGTTTCGCCATCCGGGCTTACTGTTTTATCGTACCTGAGCAGAGACGCCCGGTGCCGCGCACATCACGCCATGCCAGCCTGCACAGCATTTTTCATCTGCAACTCTGCGTCTATTGCGGATTGCGGTAACAGATATTCTCGCCGTCAAGCTGATATTCGGCCGAACAGAAATCTCCGCCGCAGATCATCGGCTCAAAGCCGCAAAGCTGGCGCCGCGTAATCAGCCCCATCGTTCCGCAACGCGGGCACGACATCACGGCCACATACGGATTCTGCGCATTACCCAACTTGCCTTGGTTTTCGAGCACGAAGACCGTGCCCGGGTCCATTCGCTCCGGAATCCATTCTTCGAGAAACTGCAGATCGGTCAACATCCCTTCCCTCCAGTGAGAGTCCGGACAGTTCCCTGCCGGCTCCATTGCGGTACGGAAGCAGTTGCGAAGACCACGGCTCAAAACCTTGGACGGCTCAAGCCGAAAACAGTGTTGCCCGTCGTCGTACGCAGCGTCAATCGAAATCGCACGTTCCCCAGAAGAAACAGATGCCAAGTGCCGATATGGTCAATAACTACCGTGCGGCCTCGTTCTGCGTCTCCTGCGTTACGCCGGTGTCAATCGAGCGGTAGATTTCCTTGTTGCGCAGAATCGCCTGCACGTACTCACGCGTCTGCGTAAACGGAATCGACTCTACAAACTCATCCATGCCGTGGTACGGACCCGCAGCCTCCCAATCCGCCACGCGTGATTCACCCGCGTTATATGCCGCCAGCGCGTACTCCTCCACGCCGCCAAAGTGATCGATGAGCTGCTTCAGATAGACCGTGCCCAGCCGGATATTCATCTCCGGATTCAGCAACTGGAAAGTCCGAAAGCCGGAGATTCCCTCCTGCCGGGCAAGCATTCGTCCCACCGATGGCTCAATCTGCATCAGCCCATACGCATTGGCATAGGAGATCACCGATGGATTGAACTCCGACTCCTGCCGGATCAGCGAAGCCACAAGATAAGGATCGAGTCCATTCTTTGCCGACTCGGTTTTGATCGTCTCCCACCACGCCTCGGGAAAAAGAATGCGCCAGTAAACCAGCGGAATCGAGTGAATCGGCGCCGAAGCCGCATACGGCAATGCGCGCTTCAGAGCCCGCATCGCGCGGAAGGTGTCTCCAAACGAGGCGTAAATCTGCGCCTCCGCCAGCGCGCTCCAGTCTCCCGAATCCGGATCTGCCTCAATCTCGCGCCCGACGTACTCATTCAGTCCGGCATTCGCCACCAATCGCGCCTTGGCAATATACGGACTGTCCGGCGGCGCCATCGCTTCAAGATGCGGAATGGACGGCACATGAAACGACGCCAGCTCCGGCAGAGAAACAATCTCCACGCGCCCAAGCGCCGTCAGCCGCTCGCGCGCCATCTGCGCATAGAAGAAATGTTGATAGGTGCGAATCACTGCCCGATAATCTGCCGCCGCGTATGCCGGCTTATGCTCCTCAAGCTCATAGATTCGTCCACGCCAGTAAAGCGCCGCAGCCGTATCGGGCGAGTCAGGGAAGAGCCGAATCTGATCGTCAAATATCTTCGCCGCTTCCGTATACAATCCCTGCCGATAACTCAACCATCCCGCGCGCCAATGCGCCGCAGCGGCATTCTTGTTCGCTGGAAAATGCGTTGCCAGGTAGCTGTAATAGCTCACAGCCTGCGGATAATCCTTGCGCAGCAGGTACATGTTGCCGCTCGAAAAGAGCGCCTCCGCCAGCCACGGGCTCTCGGGAAAACGCCGCTCCAGTTCCTCCACAAACTGCTGCTGCGCAGTGTCGTCCTGACGATCGCGCGCAAGCTCCATCAATAAGTACAGCCGCCGCGCACCGTTCTCATCGTTCGTATCCGGCAGGGCCATTGCCTCGGCTTCCGTCAAGCGCTTCAGCTTCCAATCACAAGCTGCTGCCGCAACGGCGAAATTGTTGCGCACGCCCGGCTCCAGCGTGGCGTTCCGCGCCAGCGCATGATACTGCTCGCTGGCCAGCTCATAGCGTCCGGCGTTGTAATACGCATCGCCCAGGCTGCGCAGTTCCTCCGTCGTCAGGCTGCTCTCCGCGCCCATCGCCGTCAGCTTCGCGCGCGCCTGCTCGGCCTCCGCGCTCAGCGGATGATGCAACAGCAGATGCTTATAAAGCTGCAAACTTTGCGCCGTCTGCCCAAGCGCATCCGCAATCTTGGCCTGCGTCAAATCGAACGAGGCTCTATCTCCCGCATCCTCCTCCACGCTGGCCAGCGCCTTCTGCGCACCGGCCGTATCTCCCATCGCCAGCAGCACATTGGCTTCAAGCTCCGGCGCATCGATGGCGAAGATGCTGTCCGGATACTTGTCATCAAAGCCCTTCAGCAGCGCCTCCGCCGCGGCTTCGTTGCCCGCCGCGTGATCGCTCACCGCGCCCAGGTAATCCGCATAATCCGCCAGCAGATCGCTCCTCAGCGTCGCCTGCCGCAGCTCCATAGCGGAATCCGCATAGCGCCTGTCCATCTGGTAAGCCACGCCCAGCGCCAGATAAGCCGCGCCGGCCGCGTCCCCGGTGTGCGTCCGCGCATAGCTGGCCACGCCCGCATAAGCTGCCGGCGTCCGTAGAGTCATCAACTGCTGCGCCATCGGCCTCAGTTCGCTCGAAGCCACAAAAGCCTGATGCAACCGCGCCGACTGCGCCGCCCTCCGGCGATGCCGCGCAGCAGCCCTGCCCCGCCTGCGTCCACGCGTTCTCCGCGCGCTCTTCGATCTCTTTGACTTCTTTTTCTTTGCAGATGCCGATGCCGTAGCCGTCCGGGCCTGCGAACTCTGCGCAACAACCGGAGCCGTGGCAATCAAAAGGCTCAAGGCAACAGCCAGGCACCGCTGGCCCAGCCTAAAGAGAGAGATTCGGAGATTCTGCGCCCTCATATCTCAACTTTAAGCGGAAATTACGCAGGAAACCATGAATGTACCTGCACGGTTACAGGGAATTCCGCTCCCGGCTTCCATGAGCCAAATTGGAACCCGCGCTCATTCTCTTCCGTATTCCTGTTCACTCGGCTGCGCAAGCATGGCACTTAAAAACTTCCCGCAAATAACCCTTTACTTCTAGGGATGAGCGCATTATACCTAGAAGCCAAGGGGTACATCATGGCGCGAAATGATTTGCAGGGAAGCCTGGACCTGCTGGTGCTCAAAACCCTCGCCCAGCGCGGCAAGCTCCACGGCTACGGTATCGTGCAGCACATTCAAACTGCCTCGGACGAATTGCTGCAAGTCGAAGAAGGCTCCATCTACCCCGCCCTGCACCGCATGGAGCAGAGCGGATGGATTGGTTCCGAATGGGCGTTGACCGAAACCAATCGCAAAGCCAGGTACTACCGGCTCACCAACGCCGGCCGCAGGCAGCTAAAGGAAGCCGAAGAGAGCTTCGAGTTGCTGGTAAAGGGTGTGCGCGCCATGCTGCGCTACGCATAAGGAGGCATCATGGGACTGGTTCGCAGAATCAGCAACCTCTTTCGCCGCTCACAAATCGACCGCGAAATCAGCGCGGAGCTTGAAGCACACATCGCCCTGCGCACGGAAGAAAACATCGCCTCCGGCATGACGCCGGAGGCAGCGCGCCGCGATGCGCGAGTCAGATTCGGGAACCAGGCTTCAGCGCGTGAACGCACAGTCGCCGTGGATGCGGCACTCAAGCTATATGGCATCGTCTCGGATATTCGGTATGCTTGCCGGCAACTGAGACGGAATCCCGGATTCGCCATCACAGCAATAGTCGTGCTGGCGCTGGGCATGGCGGCGAGCATATCGATCTTCGCATTCGTAGACGCAGCTCTGATCCAGCCGCTTCCGTATCGGAACCCATCACGATTGATGGCGATCTTCGAGAGCATGTCACTCGGTCCGCAGTTTCACATCTCGTATCTTGACTACCTCGACTGGAAGCGGCTGAACAAAGCGTTTGCGTCGCTCGACGTTTATACGGATGCCCGCCTCGGCCTGAGCACGCCTTCCGGTACGGAGTCTTCCGACTGCGGCGTGGTGAGTGCCGGCTTCTTTCACACCTTGGGCGTAAAGCCCCTGCTGGGCCGCGCCTTTGTCGCTGGCGAGGATTTGCCTGGCGCGCCGCGCAGCGCCATCCTCAGCTACGAAACATGGCAGAAACGCTATGGCAGCCGTAAAGATGTGTTGGGCTCGACAGTTACGCTGAACAACATCGCATACACTATCGTCGGCGTGCTGCCATCCAAGTTTCACTTTGTTCCCCTGGAGCCGGTTGATTTCTGGCTTCCGCTGTTGCCAGATGATGACTGCGCGAAAGAGCGCAGTTGCCACAACTACGCCGGCATAGCGCGGCTCAAAGATGGCATAACGGAGCACGCGGCGGAAGCCGACCTCTCTGCGATTGCGAATCAGTTGGCGCGCCAGTATCCCGATGCGGACGCAAACCGCGGCGCTACCGTGCTGCCGCTGTCCGAGCTGATTCTCGGTAACATGCGGCCCATCTTGTCCGTGCTTCTGTGCGGCGTCATGCTGCTCATGCTGATTGCCTGCGTGAACGTGGCAAGCCTGCTGCTGGTACGCTCCGAGGCGCGCAAGCGCGAGATTGCCGTGCGCGGAGCGCTGGGTGCGTCTTCAACCCGGCTGTTGCAGCAACTGACAACAGAAGGATTAGCGCTGGCGGTTTGCAGCGCTGTACTGGCTCTGGCCGCCGCGCGGCTGGCTATGACGCTTCTTCTGAAGCTGGTGCCGGAGAGCATGACGCCCGCCATGCCATATCTACTGCACCTGCGGCTGAATCTTCATGTATTGGCATTCGCGTGCACGCTCGCCGCCATCAGCGCACTTCTGTTCTGCATTGTGCCGGCCATCCGCCTGGCACGCATCGTAAGGGGCGCGGAGATGCGCGATGCTTTGGCCACAGGCGGACGCGGATTCGTCGGATCGTTGTGGCGGCGGTTCGGTTCGCACTTGGTGGCAATCGAGATTGCCACCGCGACGGTGTTGCTTGTAGGCGCAGGATTGCTAAGCAAGAGTTTTTATCGTCTGCTCCACACAGATATCGGCTTGCATCCCGAGCACGTAGCAGCGCTGGATGTTGCGATTTCATCAGGCCGCTATCCGAAAAATACAGATGCGATTACTCTGCGCAGGAACATTCTGGAGCAGGTAGCGAACCTTCCTGGTATGCAGTCGGTGGGGAGTTCTGGCGAGTTGCCGGTCGGGACCGGCGAAGACAGCGTGCTCTTTCGTGTGATGGGTCGGCCTTACCACGGCGAGCACGTGGAGGTTCTCGACCGCGACGTGGACCCCGGATACTTCCCAACCATCGGCGCACGCCTTCTTCGCGGACGCTACTTCACAAAGGACGATGGCCCCAACAAACCACCGATTCTGATTATCAATGAAGCATTGGTGAGAAAGTATTTTCCCGGCGAAGACCCCATTGGAAAAAAGATTTCGACCGACGAAGGCTCATCCTACATGCAAGTGGTGGGAATTGTTGACGACATCAAGGAGGGACCGCTGGATACGCCGACCCGGCCAGCCTTGTATGTGCCCATCGATCAGGACGGAGATGGGGGACGCGCTTTCTTCATCGTGGCGCGCACGCGGATACCTGAACAAGAGATGCTTCCGCTTCTCGCCTCCACGATAAAGAAGATCGATCCAGGCCTTGTGCTCTCGCAGCCAACCTCCATGCCTGCGAGAATCCATGACTCGCCGGCTGCCTATCTGCATCGCGCCTCGGCGTGGCTCGTCGGTTGCTTCGCTGCAATCGCATTACTGCTGGGCGCAGTCGGTCTATACGGCGTAATTGCCTACTCCGTAAGCCAGCGCACACGCGAAATTGGAGTGCGGATTGCGCTCGGCGCACAGCGCGGCTCCGTCTATCGCATGATTCTGCGCGAGGCTGGGTGGCTGGCCGCAACGGGCATTAGCCTGGGCCTGGTCGGTTCCCTATTCGCTTCCGCGCTCATGCGCAAACTGCTCTACGGCACTCAAGCGTGGGATATCGCTACGCTCATGACCGTCACCGGGGTAATGGCCGTGGCAACGCTACTGGCCAGTTTGATTCCAGCGCGGCGCGCTGCTTCCGTGAACCCGATTGAAGCATTGCGCGCGGAATAACCGCACGGGAGAAGTAATCATGGCTATCGTTCGCAAGGTTGCAAATCTCTTTCGCCGTTCGCATATACGCAGCGCAACGCCACCTTCACCGACATGGCCGCAGTCTACGGACTCTCTACCATCGGCATGAAGTGGCAAAACGCCGTCTACAGCGTGCAGGGCTATGAAGCCACG
>JASHPD010000044.1 GCA_030038315.1 Acidobacteriaceae bacterium | reverse complement strand
CAGCGGGCAGTTCAGCCTGAACATCGTCCGCACGCATCTGCTGGCGCAAACCGCGGTGAGCGCTCAGCCTTCCGTCATCGCCTTGCGGATTGCCTATCGATACTCAGACCCCACCCAGATTGTGAGCGATTTTACTGCGGGAATCGTTGCCGGCGATGCGGAAACCCTGAATTGGCGGCGCAGCAACCTCATCCAGGAGCAACTCCCCGCAGCGCTTCGCAACTTGGTCTGGTACGGCGCTGTCGGCGTGATCGGCCTCGTGCTGCTCGCGCTGTTCTTCTATGATCGCAGCCGCCGCGAGGTGCTGATTCTCGGCATCGCCTGCCTGAGTACCGCGGGCATCTTCGTAACCTTTTTCCTGAAAGCAACACTGGCGGATATTCCAGCCGCAGCGGTAATCTCGGCACTCCTGGCAACAGCATTCGCCGCTAGTCTTACGCAAATCTGGTTTCCCTTCGCCGCTGCGCAGCGCCGCGTGCCCCTTTTGTTCTGGATACTGTTCGCGGGGTCTCGCGCCTGGCAATGCCCGTTGTACATATTCGGCACTTTTCTTTCTCCGGCTCATTCGCTTTGGCTCGACGGAGTTTCGCGCACCACATGGATACGCGATAGCGGCATCCTCTGCCAGATCGCCATCCAAACCTCGTCTTTTGTCGCTTTCTGGCCTTACAGGCGCATTGCCAGATCGAGGATTCCGATCGCCGTGGTCTGCATGGTGTGGGGCGCCACCATGATGGTCTACTTTTCCGGATGGTTTTTCTATTCCGTGCATTTCTATGACGTGATGGACCCGATGCAGGCTCTTGTTGTGCTTTGTGCAACAGCCGCTTTGCTCGGCCTGCTCTTTCGTGAGCAGCAGCGCACCGCGCAGGAGCGCGCTGAGCTGGCCGGCGAAATGCAGGCGGCCAGCAGCATTCAGCACATGCTCGCGCCCGCAGTCCTCGAAACTGCACCCAGCCTGCACATCGACGTGGCCTTCAGCCCCATGCGCGAGGTCGGCGGCGATTTCTATCTCTGCCGGGTCTTGCCTGACGGAAGGCAGCGTATCCTTATCGGCGACGTCAGCGGAAAAGGAGCGGCTGCTGCCATGGCCGCAACGCTTCTGCTGGGCGCTGCCTCTGCACGCGGCTCTGACCCTCCTGCCATCCTGCTCGCTCACCTCAACCGCGTGCTGCGCGAAAACCATCTCAGCGGTTTCGCAACTTGTCTTTGTGCCGATATAGTGCCCAACGGAACCGTGACCGTTGCCAATGCCGGCCATCTGCCGCCCTATCGCAACGGCGAAGAGATTCCGCTAGACTCAGGTTTTCCGCTCGGCATCACACGCGACGCCGAATATGCTGAAACCACACTTATACTCGCTCCCGGCGACGCCTTGACGCTTCTCTCCGACGGCGTGGTTGAAGCCCGCAACTTCACCGGCGAGCTTTTCGGTTTCGAGCGCACCGCCGCCATCAGCACGCAATCCGCCGAATCCATCGCTTCGGCCGCCCAGGCCTTCGGCCAGGACGACGACATCACAGTGCTCACGCTCATTCGACTGCCTGTTCCCGCTCAATCTACTGCACAGCCACAGGCTTCACCGTTGGCTTAAGGCATTTTCTGTAATACGGTGAACTTTCCGGCTACAGTGAAGGCGGATTTTCTTAAGGAACATCCACTCAGCTGTCGTGGCTTCGGTCTACACCAATCCGGAAAATGCTTTAGCCACTTGCCTGCGGACCCTGCACGCTTTATGGCTTGATGATCTGGTACAGCCCAAAAAGAATGCCAACTGAGCCAGATGGCTTCTACGATCCTATTTGCCATTCTTACCTGTGCGAAGCAGAGCCTTGCCCGCCGGTTTGGCCGGAGCAGGAATAACACTCCCATGGTTTGGGCAAACCGCAGCTCTGCCATTGTCCACTCGTCAGTGAACGGATGATTTCGACCTCCCGCTCGCGATAGGGCTTGCCGTCCGGATAGAAGACATCGTGAAACCACACCGTTGGCTGCTCGGTCACGTAGGGATGTTGCCATGAATCCCAAGGCAGCCAGGTCTGGCTCTTGCCTGCAACCAATCCCCAGTTAATCGCGCCCACCCTGTATTTGTACGCCAGGGGAAGCACTGTATCAAATGTGCTTCCCGCGCCGCGCGCCATGTATTCGGTACAGATGAGCGGCCGGTGAAACTTTTCAAGCTGCCGGACGCGATCCTCGAACTCCTCGGGCCAGCCGTAATCGTGAAAGCTGATAATGTCCGACTGCTCAATCTGAATCCGCGCCATCGGCGGCATTTTTTCAAGCGAGTTCCAGTCGCCGTGCCAGACGCCGCTGGTGAGCGGCTGCATGGGATGGGCCGACCGCGCCCACGCAAAGACCTGCGGGAGCAGCGCCTCAACCAGCTCGACTTTATTCTTCGGCTCGAGTTTGCCGTAAGAGCTCTCGTTCATGTTGTCCGGCTCATTCCACACATCCCACGCCAGAATGCGCGGATCGTTGGCGAAAGCTCCCACCACACCCACAACGTAGCGGCGAAGACGCGGATACTGCGATGGGTCCGTGAGAATTTTTGCGCCTGGTGCCTGAACCCAGCGCGAATTGTGCACGCCCGGCACCGGCGGTTGCTGCGTACCCAGTTTCGGGAAAGGATCCCAGCACGAGTCGAACAGCACGAACATCGGCTTGATGTGGTGTTTGGCGGCGATCGTGAGAAATGTGTCGATCCGCTTCTCGAATACCTTCGGGTCCTGCTCCCAAACCAGATTGTGAAGAAATACCCGCATGGTATTCATGCCGATCGCTTGAGCCCAGCCCAGTTCCCGGTCGATGGTCGCTGGATCGAAGCTCGTGGCTTGCCACATTTCCAGCTCGTTGGACGCCGTCGAAGGCAGAAAATCGGCTCCTACCGGCCATGGCTGTTTCGCATACCATGCGTTTGCCCGGGATTCAGTCCAGCGCTGATCCTGCGCGTGGATTTGCGCACAAATGCAGCCAATGAAAGCAAAGATCAAAAAAACATTCACGCGGAAAAATTGCGGTTTGCTGAAGAACGTTCTCACTTTGAGTGTTTTCTCCCATCTCTTTTGGGCATTAAGAACTGCGCCGTTGTGTGCAGCTCAGCGCCGATCGATCGAAATTACCGTTACGCTGGCGTGCGGAAAAATATGTGTCCAGCCGCTGGTCGGAATTTGCTCTACGCTGTCGGCAGGCGTGACGCGAGTTGGGGCAGTCTCGTCATTCCGGTCGGTCAGGGAGGCTGAGCTCAGCACATGAACATCGGCCGTAGGCGCGGCCGCGAAATGATCCAGTTGAATGCGCGCAGAAATGTCCGTGCCCAGGCTGCGATTCACGCAGAAGAGCGTCAGGCGGCTGCCGTCCTGGTTTGTTGCCGCGACCACATCCAGATAGGGCACGTTGTCGATGCTCGGAAAGCGCTTGACGCCCTGCGCAACGGAATACCGCCCCGAGTCCGCTGTGACATCGACCAGTCTTGCGGCGTCGGCGCTTGAGTACATCTTGAAGACGTAATACGCAGGCGTCGCAAATACCTGCCCTTTCACCTTCCAGATTCCCGCGAAATCCATGATCCCCGTCATGTCAGAGATGGGCACAATTTCGGAGTTCCTTATCAGCATGTTCAGGAATGCTCCGGTAGTAATAGCGCCTCCGGTATTCAGGAAGAGTGGAGCTTCAGGCCTTCCGCCTGTCCAAAGCCATTCCGTGAAGGCCAGATGGACTTTACCTGAATAGCCGGGAACTCGATCGATCTGATCCTGCGCCTGGCGCAGCTTTCGTTCCACTTCAACCGGAAGCGCAAAGGATGCTTCGTCTACAAAATCGGGAGTGGCGTCTTTCAACAGCACGTCTCCGGTTCCGACAACGAAATGCGTAGACAAATAGTTGAAGGTTCCGGGCGGATCGGTAAGCTGAATGCCATTCCACTCGCTGAACCCATCCATGTCTGCGCCGGTAGCGATCAGGCGCGCCGCGGGGTCAACCGCGCGAATCGCCTTGCTGAATACGGCGGTTCGCGCCGCAAGCTCGCTGTGCGCCGGATAACCGAGGTTCCAGTTTCCCCAAAGTTCGTTGCCCAGCTCCCACAGAAGCCCCGAGTGCGGCGTCCAGTGCCGATCGACATAACGCACCCAGTCCGCTGCTTCTTCCGGCGTTCCGCTGCCCATATTCACCGCGATCTGCGGCTGCGCCCCGATGCGGCGGCAAAACTCAAGAAACTCGTCGGTGCCGAAGGTGTTGTATTCGGGAATTCCCCAGGAGTTGTTGAGCATGTTTACGCGTTTGTCGCGCGGGCCAATCCCGTCGCGCCAGTGATAGGAAGAAGTGAAGTTGCCGCCAAAACGTACTAGCGGCGTCTTCATCTCCTGCGCCAGCTTGACAACATCGGGATCGAGCCCATCGATAGCATCCGCGGGCATCAGCGAGAACTCGTCCAGCTCGATGCGCTCGTCCCCGGCAAGCTGCACTACAAAATCGGCGGGCTCAAGAGGCTTCAGTTTTCCATCCGGCAGATCGAGCTTGAACGTGTAGCGCGTCCATCCCGTTGCCGTAACTTGCACCTTCTCGCCCGCCAGCATTTCCGGCTGGTCATGCGGGCGCAGCTCCAACGTTACTTCCGTAGCGCCGCTCAAATGGCGCGCGTAAAAGCTGCCAACGTAGCTGCGCGTGCGCTGGACCGGCAGATAGACTTTCTGGCGAATGCCGGTGGCTTCGCCGGGAAGAGCAAATACGCGCAGCGATTGCCACGAGTTTGCGGCATCACCGTAATGGATCTCGTAGCGGTTGCCTTGCCGTGCATCAAGCGGCTCCCAGGGCAGCGGAAGAGCCAGGTTCGAGGAGCGAACCAACTCCGGATCTTCGCGCATCATCCGGTTTTGCATCTGAGGGCTCCACAACCCCGCCTCGAAACTGGGATTCTGGAGCAGCTCCGCCCACAGGCCGTTGTAGGTTGAGTTGCCGATCGGCTCAAGAAACGTGCCGAAGATCGTGCGCGGAATCGCGGACCGTACAGCCCCGGCGTCCACGTTGATATGAGCTATCGGCGGGATAGGCTCATTCACCGTGATTTGCGCCGCAGCCCCAGCCACCGAGAAAACAGCGCCGACAGCCATGATTGCCAGTCTTCCTTTGCTTCTCATTCCCCCTCACTGTTCGCGGTTTTGTTCCGCTGCTCACATACCCTGTGCTCATTCGAGCGTGGAAACGTGGACGTAGTGAAAATTAGCGATATAACCGGCTTGATTCCCCGCGTAAAGACATATCTTTTCGTTGCCGCCGAGGGAATGGACCCAGGTGCCGCTTTGAATCCACGTCGAGCCGTCATTGCTGCTGTAGGCTGTGTAGAGTTCCTGCCCGTTCACGTTCTTGCGCACAATGCGCAGCCACACGGTCACTTCTGTGTTCAAATCCGGCGCGCCAATGTTCGTTGCGCCCCAGCTTGGATAACCGGAGGCTTGCGGCGCCTGCGCCTTGATGAACTCGACCTGGCGCGTGTCGTTGTCATTGAAGAGGTCGGCACGGATAAAGTCGCTGTCGTCTCCATACAGCAGCAGGCCTGCTTGAGCGTAATCCGGTCCTACTCCCGACACAGGCAGGTTCAGGTCCAGCTCGGTTTCCACCATGTAATCGCCAGTCGGAGCGCTCTCAGCCAGCAGCGGCACGTTTGGCATGTTGCTAACCGGGTCGTAACCGACCGATGTCACCTGGTAGCCGCTCCCGTTGAGCGTGTAGCTCGCCGTGGAATGAATGAAGGACCATTGCGGGCTTAATGTGGTTTCCGTGAAATCGTCGGAGAGCGCCGTAATCAGCGACCTCGGCGCGTCTTCTGTTGCCTGCGTGGTTGTGTAAGAATTGGCAGCTCCCGGCTGCGCCGCGGGAACAGGCTGCGGCGCAGTGGAATCCGATGGCCCAAACCCGCCCCGCGCAACCGGCCAGCCGTTGATCCAGTCGATAGCATCGAGGAACGCGGGGCGCGCTGTGTAGCCGACATCGTTCGCGTAGTAGGGAGTGGCGGAAAGAACTCCGTGGTACAGGATGTAATCCTGTCCGGATTCGTCGGTAAAGATCACGTTTCCGCCTGGGCCGACAATGCTGTTGCCGTTCATATGGATCACGGGTGTACCGCCAGGATTCGTGGCAAGCATTGAAATTCCCTGCTCATCGAGATACGGCCCGAGCGGCGTTGTCGCGCGGCCTACGTAAACTCCATAGCCCGTGAGCGGGCCGTTGCAGCAGTTGGTCGAGGAAGCAAACAGGTAGTAATAGCCGTCGTGATACCACCAGTTGCCGCCTTCGTATCGGTTATCGACCGCAACCTGCTGCTCGCTCGTGGGATCGGAAGTCAGCCCATCGGCAGAGAGCGTGCGCACGTACAGGCCGCCGGTGAAGCTGCCGAAAAGAATGTACCTTTGTCCCGAAGTGTCCTGAATCTCGTCGGGGTCGATGGTCGAACGGTATTCGCCGGCACAGCAATTGGTAGCAAGCTCCGGTTCCACCACAGGAATGCCGGAATCAACAAAGGGACCGGCGGGCGAAGAGCTGGTGCCGACGCCTATCGCCGATCCGTTCCCCGCCAGGCTCGTCTCTGAAGCCGCATAGTACAGGTAATACTGGCCGTTGAAGTATTTGATCGCAGGTGCCCACAGCGATGCACCGCTGACATCGGCCCACGAAGGCAAGCCTGCGAACGCATTGCCATCATAAGTCCAATTCACCAGGTCGGAAGACTGAAAGATATTGATGTAATGCGGATTGGGATCGCCGGCATACAACGCATCGCTGGTGCAGTAGAGATACCAGGTAACCACGCCGGAGGTTTGCGCATTGATGATCGCCGGATCGGCGCAGCTCACCGCGCTGGTTGTGCTGTTTACTTTGAGCGTCAGCGGATTGGAGTAGGTTGCTCCAGTGGGGCTGCTGATCGTCGCCGTCTCCGCGCCGGACGTTGACCCGCTGTAGTTCGTGTCGCCGCTGTAGGTTGCCGTGATTGAGTCCGTTCCTACCGGCAGCAGCGTAGAAGTAAAGTGGGCCTGCCCGGTGGAATCCAGCGCAGCCGTGCCCAGTGCTGTTGCGCCAACGGAAAAGCTCACCGTACCGGTAGGCGTCGCGCTGGCCGCTCCACTGCTCGCGCTCACCGTGGCTGCCAGTTCCACCGGAAGCCCCTGCGTTACGCTGCCAGGGGTTACCGCGAGAGCCACTGTGGACTGCGTCAACGGCTTGTTGACTGTAAGCGTGGCGGCTGTCGAGCTGGAGGTAAGATAGCCGCTGGAGCCGCCGTAGGATGCAGTCAGACTATGCGTGCCCGCAGCGAGCGAAGCGCTCGACCAGCTTGCCTGCCCTGAGGAATTCAACGCCGCTGTCGCCAGGCTTGCCGTGCCGTCATAGAAGGTAACCGAGCCGGCGGTCACCGCGCTCCCTGACGAGGCTACCGTTGCCGTCAGCGTTACGGACGCGCCGGCATTGATTGTCGAGCTCGACAGCGCCAACGACGTTGACGTGGCCGCCTGCGTGGGCTGCGTTGGCGTTGACGAGTTTCCGCCGCCGCAGGAGGCCAGCGCGGCAGCCAGGATCGGCAAGAGCCCTTGCACAATAAAGAAACGACGGGTTCGCATCAACTTTTCTCGCTTCAATTCCTCGACGGGAAGCACGCTTTTGCCTCAATTCCCAAATGGCTCAGCGCGTCACTTGCTGTTTTGCGGCGGGCTTTGAGTGGACGGTATCCCCGCCGAGCCAAAGCCCAGACTGATGGCCGACAGAGCGGTCGGATTCAGCTTGGCGGCTGCATCCTTGAGCCGTGCATATTCGCTTACAGCATGATTGGCGTCGCTGGTCCTGCCCAGCTTGTGGTAAACCCGGGCAAGCTGATATTCGATGCGCGGAGCCAGTTGCGGCTCAGGCCGCATGGATCGCGCCTTTTCAAGGGCCACAAGCGCTTCGTTTGTCTGGCCGGCCTCAAATTCGCCCAGCCCGAGATAAAAATATGTAGCAGCGAAGCCGGAGTAGTTCGCCGTCACTTTACGCAGCAAGGCCAGCCCATCCTGAACGTGGCCGGTCTCGATGTCGATCTTCCCCAGGTTGTACGTTGCAACTGGATTGTTTGGGCTCAGCTCCAGCTCTTTTGCAAAGGCCTGCTGCGAGAGATCGAGCAGCCCGGTCTTCCAGTACTCCGTGCCAAGCTCTTCGTAGAGATCTGAATTGTTTGGCGACAGCCGGATCGCCTCCTTAAACTCGGCGATAGCCAGCTTGTCCTCGCGCTGCTCGGCGTACAACTGGCCCTGGACCCTGTGAACATGCCAGGAGGTGGGATCGATCACCGTCATCCGGGCATAGCTTGCGTAGGCAACCTCGCTGTGAGCCTTCCCGCGGTATTCAAGGATGTTCAGATCGTTCGGCGCCAGTTCCGCGGCACGGTCGAGCGGATCGGTGGCCAGTTCCGGATGCCCGTCCTGAAGATGCACCACCCCAAGCCACATTTCGGCCTGGGCATTGTTTGGATCAATCTCGATCTCCTTGTTCAATGCGTCGACAGAATCCTTTACACGATGCAGTTGCGCATAGGCAATGCCGAGAAACAAATACACGCCCGGCCTTCCTGGATCGATCTCCGCGGACTGGCGCAGATGCTCCGCCGCATCATCCGACTTACCCAGCCGGAGCTCCACTATGCCAAGCTCCATCAGCGCGGCGGGATTTTGAGGCGATTGCCGCACCGCCTCTTCAAACCACTTCTCAGCATCCACAAAATGTCCCGCCTGCACAGCTTCGGTTCCTTTGCTGAGTGCTTCCTCGTTCTGGCCGGCGAGCGCCGCTGCGTGTACTTGTAGAGCAAGTGCTCCGGCAAGCAAGGCTGCGGAGATCACCAGCAGTGCCTTGAAGATTTTCATCCGGCATCCTCCTGAGCCAGGACCTGAACGCGGAGATGGCCCGCAATTCTTTGCGAAATGTAACTCGCCCGCCGCTGCATCGATTCAGACTCGGTGTGGGGCGGCGAGGTTTCTCGCTCCGAATGCAGTGATTGAATCGCCGTGAACGGAAGCCGGGCTCCCGTTCACGGCAGAGTAGTTCCCGCCAGTTTGTCTTCCCGGCTAGAAGGTGATCCGGGCCGTCAACTGAATGTTTCTTGCCGTGTTGACGGTTCCGTTTGGAACGCCAAACGAGTTCGAGTCGTATGGCCCCAGATCGGGGATGGTGAACGTGTGTTCGTTGAAGGCATTCAGAAGCTCCGCCTTGAAGCTGAGCGTATATTGCTCCCAGAGCGGAAACCTCTTGATGATGCTCATGTCGTTGTTGAAGTAGGGCGGCGTGCGTATTGCGCTGGTGGTACGCGGAATTCCCACGCCGAAGGCATACGGCTGGTCGAGCGAGCCATTGCAGTCCGACAGAGTCGCCGATGTGCAATCCCGCGCGTAGTTGGCATTCTGGTCATAGAACGCAATCGGCGCGTCAAATCCTGCGGCGCCCGAGTTGTGCGAGACACTCCATTCCATGTTGAACATCGTGTTGGTGTTGGGGTCGATGGCTCCGTTCGCGGTAGTGTTGAAAAATGGGTTGATATGCTTCGCACCGCGCTTGTATACAGCGCTCTTGAGTGAAGTCCCCTGGTAGGTGCTGAAGCGGATGCAATTCTCGAATCCCGGAATACCCGAGGCGCAGCCAAAGGAGAGCGGCTGGCCCGATTGCATACGCTCCACCGTGCCCACCTCCCATCCGCCCAGGATCGACGACGCAAATCCATGGTTGAGGAATCTCTTTCCCCTCCCGAACGGCAACTCATAGAGGCCGCTGAACACAAGGGTATGGCGCAGATCCTGTGCCGAGATCGCCTTTTCCTTGTGCAGGTCGTCCGTGTCGGAGTCCTGCGAGACACCGACGCCCGAGTTAGGCAGCGCGCTGTCGGCATCGGTAAATGTCTTGGCGTAGGTGTACGATCCCTGCAGGTTCAAGCCCTGGTGATAGCGGCGCGTCACACTGACAATCAGAGCGTTGAAGCTCGACATGCCCACGTTTTCGAGGCAGCAGCCCTGGTCGATGTAGTCGTACTGCGGGAAGGGCCGCAGCGCCGACTGCAGTTCCGGATTTCCGCCCCAGTTCTGCAGGAAGCCGTTGAACGGAAGCGCAACGCCCTCGGTGTTGTTGAGGAACGGCTGATAGAGCGCGTCGCCCATGGAGAAATCGGCGATCGGCATGTTGTTCGGGTTGAGCAGGTTCGACTCCAGGTCGGTGGCGTGGTTGCCGATGTAGCCCACGGTCAGGACCAGATCTTGGGCGAGCTGATGCTGAATCTGGAGGTTCCAGTTATAGACCGTAGCCGGACGGCCCGCACTGGGGACAATGTACGAGCCGGATACTGGGTCGCCGTTGTAGAAACCGGGATCGAGGTCGGGCGGAGGTGTGAAGGCCGGAAAGCCATTGTCCATCTGAAATTCCGGATCGAAGCCATTGGCGCTGTTGGGAGCTGGGTACACGGAGTAGCCAGTGGTCATGTCATTCCCGTAATCGTCATAGACGAGCGGGGCATAAAGAATGCCTGCTCCGCCGCGGATGACCGTCTTCTGATGCAGAAAGGCCGGTGACCAGGCAAATCCAACACGCGGTCCCCAATCCTTGCGCCAGGTGTTTGCCCAGCGCGCATTGCAGTAAATGCAGTTGGACCCAAATATCAGGGCGCCTGGGATGCCGTATTCCGGATCTGTGGCCGTCGGGCTGAAATTCGAGGTATCGTTGTGCGCTTCCTTGCGCGGCACATCCACGTCATAACGCAGGCCCAGGTTCAGGGTCAGCGTTGGAGTCACCCTGAAGTCATCCTGGGCGAAGAACGCGGTGTACCACGTCGTCCATCGCTGAGTGCGTAGATAAACCTGCTGGCCGGCTTGCTGCACCTCTCCGAGCAACAGGCTGGCCAGGCCGTCGCCGCCGCCCTGGCCCAGCGCGCCCGCCGTCTGGCCCGGTGAGAGAGTCAGCCACGGGCTGTTGCCATTAATGGGGGAATACTGCTGCATACGCAGGTCGCCGCCAAATTTGAAGCTGTGGCGGCCATGCGTCCACACAACGGCATCCGTGAGCTGGAACGTGCTGTCCACGTTGTCGTCGTTGTGGCTGTCATCGCCCAGCATGACAACGGAGTTGCTGGTCCAGAATTGCGGAAAGTTTTTGGACCCGGGGATATTGCCATATCCGAGAAGAGAAGACCAATCCTTGCCTACAACAACAGCTTGCGAATAGTTCTGGCTGTTGCTGCGGTCGGTGCCGAAGATCACGTAGTCCAGAAGATTCGGTGTAATTGTGTAATCCAGGCCAACGCGGAAGAAGTGCGTGGTGAAATTCTGCCACCATCCCGACGAGCTCACCGGTGACGGCAGGTTCGGCAATCCGCCCGTATATAAGTCATTCTCACGCGTGCTGTAAGCTCCCCACATCTTCGCCTGCTCATTGAAGTTGTGGTCAATCCGGAGAGTATACGTGGTGTCCGTGATCGGAGCCCCGGAGTGTTGTACGTAGTTGCTGTAGACATTGTTGTTGGTCGGCTGCGGGTAGTAAGGCAGCAGTGCATTGGCCACGCTGCTGAAACGCCCGGTAGGAATGGTGTCCTGCGAAAAGGCCGTCCGGCATTCCGTAGTGCCCCCGCCCGGCAAGGTTATCGTCTTGGTGGTTGCCGGATCGAAGATTTCGTCTCCGTAAATCGGCGAGCCATCGCACGGATTGGTTCCCGAGGCGGTGGCCGAAAGACGATCCGAGAAGTCGCCGCCGCGCTCAGCTACTGTCGGCACCGTCGACGTGACCGCGCCGCCGGTAGCGTAGTGGATTTGCTCCCAGGCGAAGAAGAAGAAACTCTTGTCACGGCCGTTGTAGAGTTTCGGAATCCGGATCGGACCGCCTAAGCTGCCGCCGTAGTCATTTTTGTGATCGGTGGGAGTGGCATAAGGCGCGCGGCACGCGGCGGTATCGTTATTGCCCGTGCAATAGAACGCTTTCCACCCATTATTGAACCAGTTGTTTGCATCCAGCGCCTGGTCTTTGTAAAGCTCAAACCCTGTGCCATGGAACTCGTTGGTCCCGTTCTTGGTGACAAAGCTCTTGATGCCGCCCGTGGTCCGGCCGTACTCAGCCTCCGGCAGAGAAGTGATGACTTTGAACTCCTGCAGGGCTTCGACCGACGGCGCTTCCTCATCGAACGACGAGCCGTTCTCGCTGCGCTGCTGGCTGATGCCGTCAATCAAAGTATCATCGCCGAAGTTCTGGCCGCCCGCCACTTTCTGCAGCCAGATGCCGTTGTTGCTGTTGGCGGTGCCGGGCCCCGTAGTGGCCGGCTGCAGGAAAACGAATGCCTCTGCCGCGCGCAGCGCGCCCACGCCGCCCAGCGCAAGCGGCAGATCCACGATTTGCTTGGTATCGATGACCCCGCCGACTTCTGACGACTGGGTCTCCAGAGTCGGCCCCTCGCTGGTCACGGTAACCTGGGCCGACGCGGCGCCTGGCTGTAGCGTCACATTGACCGCTGCGACCGTTTCGATCTGCACCAGGACGTTCCGGATGACGGAAACCTTGAATCCAGGCGAGTTCACGGTCACCGTGTACGTGCCGAGAGCGATGTCATCGAACCTGTAGACGCCCACGGAAGTCGTGGTCGTCGAGTACACCGCTGACGTTTCGGAGTTGACGATCGAAACCTTGGCCCCGACAATCACGGCGCCGGTTGCATCGCTCACAGTTCCCGTGAGCGTTCCGTGCACGGACTGCGTCAGCGCCAAAACCGGCGTCAGTAGCCAGAGCAGCGGTAACGCCCAGCATCTCCTCATGATGAAATGAATCTTCAACGCACTACCTCCTATGAAATTTCCGTCAATGATCGCTGCGAGTTAAACGTTTTCATTGTTAGCGTCTGACTACTCACGCGAAATTTCTTCGAGAAGAACGCTAAAGACACAGAAACAGGTCGGTCTTGATTCAATCTTCCTATTGACAGGACTATCGATTAATAGTAAGAAAGCTCCACCTCTCGCGGCGGGACCGTGGATGCGGCACGATTCACAGAAACCGTAATTTATAAGGCCTATAAATCCTCCAGGTCTACAATTCCGCGCACCAGGCATAGCGCGACAGCCTCCGTGCGATCTGTAACATCAAGTTTTGCCAGTAGCCTGTTCACATGGTTTTTCACCGTGTTTTCTGAAATGCTGAAGACGCTTGCAATCTCGCGGTTGGTTAAACCACGCGCAAGCAGCCGCATCACTTCAAGCTCGCGCGCCGTAAGCGGTTCACGCAATGACCGCTCGGCAAATTGCTTTTGTATCGTGGGTGAAACCCAGCGCACGCCAGCCTTTACGGAAAGCATGGCTTCAATCAGCATCTCGCGGCCCATGTCTTTCAGAATGTAGCCCAACGCTCCGGCCTGCAGCACCTGGTAAATCTCTTCTTCGGTCTGGTAGCTGGTCACAATTAAAATCCGCGCCTCAGGAAACTCCGCGCGAATGGTCTGCACTACGCCAATGCCACCCTTGTGCGGCATACGCAGGTCCAGAAGCATCACGTCCGGCTGCAGCTTCCTGTAGAGCTCGATCGCCGTAACGCCGTCGCTCGCCTCACCCACCACCTTCATGCCCGGTTCGCTGCTCAGCAGGCTGCGAATGCCCATGCGATAAACAAGATGATCGTCAGCCACCAGGATGCTGAGAGCGGAACTGCTCCCTGTTTTCGGCGCGCACCGCGCCGCGTATTTGCTTGTTTCCTTTTGCATCATCCTATTCCCACTCTCACTCCAAGCAGCGTTCCATTCGCACCGGAACACAATTCCAGTTTCGCTCCAATCACAGCGCAGCGTTCGCGAATTCCCGTGAGTCCGAAGTGGCCCTGCTCGGGTCCAGGCGCTCTATCCGGATTAAACCCTTTGCCGTCGTCCTGCACTTCCAGCGCCACCTCATCCCTGTTGTAGCTCAGGCGCACCACAATTCTGTGCGCGCCGGAGTGCTGAACGGCATTCGCCAGCGCCTCTTGAGAAATCCTGAAGAGATTGTTTACCAGATTGAACGACAGCGGCACGGGTGAGCCATGAGTATCCATTTCGATTTGCGTCCTCGATCCCGCGCCTTTTTGCAGCACACAATGCCGGATCAATACATCCAGGCGGTCAGAGCGTGAAAGCGAACGCAGAATGTCGATCGAAAGATGCGACTCATCGCGGCTATGGCGAACCATCTGCAGAGCATCATTGAGCAGCTCACTGGCGCGCTCGGCATCTCGCTCGATCATTTGCTGCGCGGCTTCAACCTGCAGCGCGATTCCTGCAAATCCTTGCGCGAGTGTGTCGTGAATGTCCCGCGCGATGCCTGCGCGCTCTTCGGCTACAGCGCGATAACGATCATGCCTCACACGGTAATAAATACTGATCCCGATAAGCACCAGGATCAATGCCAGAATCCCCAGCAGCATCAGGTGGGCCGGCGTCCACCATGAAGGCGGTTCCACCACCTTGATGTCGTCAGGCGTCCGCAGCTCCAGCGAAAACGCATATCCTTGCGTGGGCGACTGGCCGTAGCTCGCCATCAGCACACCGGTGAGCTGCAGCGTGGCTCCGATCTGCATGGATTTTGTGGCCAGCTCTCCATCCAGGCTGTCTCCCGGCAGCACGGCAAAAAAATTCTGGTGCCCGCCGCGAAGATCCAGGCGCGCGCCGGTCATGCCGGCGGGAATCACATCCACGAGCTCAGCCACTGTCTGAACCAGTTGAAGCTCGTTCTCACCATTCGCAGCCTCGTCTGGCGTAATCGCCAGCGGCAACGGCATCGACCCTCCCCAGAGCCGCTGTATTCTTCCTCCCTGGATCTGCGGCGAAGGAGCAAGCGCCATGTTTCCCGAAACCTCAACTTCGTCTCCCAGGGCGAGCTGCATGGTGTCGAGGGGTTTTACTTCCGTCGCTCCGGTCTGATCCTCGATCACGATATGACGGCGGTTCGAAATCACAATGCCACGCACCACAACGGCAACGGGAGCATTAGAAAGGCTTGCGGTTTCAATCGCGGATGCAATCGACTGCAGGCGCGATGTGCCCAGTTGGTTCAGCTCGCCGGTTGCGTAAGCGCCGTTCGCTGCGCTCGCCAGCCACAGCAGCCACATTGCCGTCCGGCATAGCCACGCGCTGCGACGGATTTTACGCATGTTTCGCATCGGATTGATAGCGGCAAAGTAAAGTCACTATACTTGATCCGCCTAATATGAGGAACCTTTCACGAACTGCCCGCGTGCTCATCGTTGCGGCCACGCTGGCGACGGTGTTTGTCGCGGCTGGTTCCATTGGCGTCATTTTGCTTCGGCGCGCAGGCGCGGCGCACAATCACTATGAAACCATGGCCGGATGGAAACCGATCAGCGGCCGCTGGAGCAGCTTTTCCGGCACGATCACGAATGCGAACTACGGACGCGGCGATATGCTGATCGCCACGCATTCGCAGGGAACCAACTACAGGATCTCCGCCGATATTCGCTTCGACCTGCTGTTCGCCGACACACACTACGGCGACGCCGGCCTTGTGATTCGCGCTACCGATCCTGAACCGGGCGTGGATTCGTATCAAGGCTATTACGCGGGCTTGCGCCCCGACGATCAGGCTGTCGTGCTCGGCCGCGCGTCTTTCGACTGGCATGAGCTGCGGGTAGCCAGGCTTGCCTCGCCTATTGTCACCGGGAGCTGGTATCACCTCGAAGTTGCCGCCGACGGTTGCCACCTGACCGTAACTGCGACCCCCGAAGCCGGCGGTCCATCCACTCGCATCGATTATGAGGATGACCATTGCCTGGAGTCCGGCGTTGCCGGATTGCGCTCATTTTATGCTCAGGCTTCCTGGAGAAAAGTACAGATCGCCCGCAACTGAGCCGCTGCTGCCGGCACAACCTTCAATGCGCTTCACTGAAAAGCATGGTCACAATCGAATTGTTCATCATTGTGTTTCTGTCAACGATGTACACGGGAAGCTGCGTCGAATACGCGCTGGCATTCGATCCCGAGAGCGCAGCCTGCATTGCTTGCATGGCCTGCGCGCCCAGTTCCTTCGGGTTGCTGACGATCAGAGCGTCCGTCCTGCCCGCTCTCAGTCCATTCAATTCCTGCATCTCATCCGAGATACCGATCAGCAGCGGCCGCTTCTGCCCGGCATGATCGAAGGCATACGCCGCCGCATGGGTTGAAAACTCATCGGTCGTGAAAATCCCTTTGATGCCGGGATGCTCCGTCATCAGGTCAAGAACCGCCTGGCGAGCTCTCGCCCAGTCGGAAAGACCGTACTTAACGCCAACAACCTTCACGCCCGGGGCCCGCGCAATTTCTTCGGTAAACGCCCGCTCAATCAGGGAACTGCTTTCCATAGTCGGGCTGACTCCGACGATGCCCACCTCGCCCTTGCCGCCCAGCAGCGTTACGAATCGCCGTGCCGCAAGCCTCCCTGCCTCTGCCTCATCCCATCCTACGAATGCGGCAAAATCATCTGCGGAAAGTGCAATCGGCGACCCCACAATCACCACGGGAATCTTCGCCCGCACCGCCTTTTGCAGCACAGAAGCCAGAACCAGTTGGTGCGCGGGAGAAACGATGATTCCCTGCACATGCTGGGCAATCGCCGTCTCCACCATCTGTGCCTGCTCGGTATAGTCAGTCACCGATTGCGGAGCGGCAAGCTCGATATGAATTCCCGCCCCCGTGGCGCTTGCCTCGACCGCATGATTGAAGTCTTCCCAATACTCCAGCCCGCCGGTCGGCGTAATCACCATAACAGTCGCCGGCTTCTTTTGCCCGCACCCCAGGCACCAAGCCAGAATGGCGACCATAAACACACCGCACCGCAACATCCAGCGAACCCTTCTCTGATGTGCGCTGCTCGATTTTTCGCGCATTTCCGCCTGATGAATCACTGTAAGAAGATTTCCACGGCTTGTCTTTGTTTGCTGTTCGTCTCGGCTCGCAGCTATAGCATTTTCCGGATTGGTGTAGACCGAAGCCGCAACAGCCAGGTGGATTTTCTTAAAGAAAATCCACCTTCACTCTCGCCGGAAGTTCACAGGATTCCGGAAAATGCCTTAATTCCGCTTCCCGTTTCGCTTTGCCTGGGCGGGTCAGGTGAGCCAGAAGCGCACAACAACATATTCAAGTCCAATCAGTGATAAAGAGTACAACATCGGAATCGCTCACGTCTTTTGTGCTACCCCGCTCTCGCACAGTGAGCATGTCGTTACCTTGTTTATGATTGGCTTCACCATCGGCTCGCATGGCGGGCACAGCCTCACCGCGAGGCGGATGCGACAACCTTCTGTCAGAGTAGAAAATTTGCAGGAATTTACGTGGAGCTTCACTCAGAGGGACGTTTTTTGCGCACCCAGTCGCCCCAGGGCGATTCGCTTTGCCGTATCTGTCCCCGGCTCCTTGCGCAGTTCCAGATGATCCAGCCACTTGACTTGCATGAAACACTGACCGTCAGGAACGACGAGGCGAACAGGCCCGCCATGTTCGATCGGCAGCGGCTTGTCATGAAGACAAATCGCAAGCAAAGCTCGTCCGGCGCGATCCAGGGGCAGAGAAATGCTGAATTCTCCGGCGCTCGCCTGAATGTAATGGGCTTCCTGAGCTGGTTTCGCAGATGAGAGAACCGTTTCTAATAAAACTCCGCCCCATTTGACATCGGGAACAGTCCAGCCCTCCAGGCATGTGAAATCATCAACCAAGTCTCGCTGCGGCAGTCGCTCCAGGTCAGCCGGTGTCAGATTCAGGCAGCTCGCGACAAGACCGTCAACTCGTAACACGTTGCCCTCTACCGCGTAGTTTCTATCAGAACTGTGGATTGGCAGTTTTTCGAGCAGAGTCACTTTTCGTCCCATAATCAACTTCCCTCATCCATAGCGTGTCGGGATGAATCCGGTCTCGATACTCCAGACCGACTGAGACCCAGCCATCGACAATATCTCCAACGGTGACGAGCTTGGAGATGACCAGCAACGTCATCGCATCGGACCAAACGATCTATCCTTTCGCTCCGGACACTTCACGGAGAGTTGGGTGCGGCGACAGCAGACTGGCCGGTTACCGGCTGCACGCCTCCTTTGGCGAAGGTAAAGCGGGGCATGACCTCGCGTGCGAACAGTTCAAGGGAGGACCGGAGTAGCTGGCCGGGGATCAGCCCGAAGAACGATGAGAGCAGATTGATGTAGCGGACACCGTAGGCGTCGCGCAGGTGAGCAATGCGCTCAGCGACGGTGTCCGGTCCACCGATGATAGCAGTCTCGTGGTAGAAGCGCTCCGGTTCGAGGTCGGCTTCGGTCATGACCTGATCGCCACGGCGCCAGATGCCGATGCCGCGCAGCCGCTCGGCCTGGCGAACGGCGATCGGCCATATATCTTTGCGGGCCTGGGCGTCGGATTCTCCGACGTAGCAGAATCGCCCGACCGGCACTCGCGAGAGATCGCCACCGTGCGCCGCGTAGCTGGTCAGGCATCGGTGCAGTGAGGCTGGAGACTGGATGCCGTGCTGGATTGTCGGGTAGCCGCGGCGCGCCGCCCACTCAATCGTTGACTCGCTGTACGCCCCGACGTAGACCGGAGGATGTGGTTGTTGAACAGGAGCAGGGGACACTGTGTAGTGAACATCGCCGATAGTCAGCGGCTCGCCCGCCCAGTACCCGATCATCGTGTCCAGGCAATGTTCGAGGCTTGGGCCGGTGCGCTTGTCATAGCCGAACGCGACGCCATAGCGCTCGCTATTCGCCCGGGAGACGCCGAGATCGACGCGGCCGCCGGAAAGCACGTCAAGGGTCGCAATCTCCTCGGCCAGGCGCAGCGGATGATGCAGCGGGGCGAGCAGCACTGAGAAGCCCACGCGCAGCCGCGTCGTTGCGGCCGCAACAGCCATAGCAAGCACGATTGGTGAGAGGATACGCCGCTCATGGGACGTATCCGGCCGACCGAAGTGCTCTTCGTTGAACCACATTCCCGCAAAGCCGAGCCGCTCCACTTCCCGCGCACGCTCCAACGTAGCGGCGGCGTTTTCCGCTTCCAGCCCGCCGAGGGAACCAGAGAGACCGAAGCGCATTGCCGCCGTCATCGCGCTGGCTCCGCAAGCTGTTCGGCGGTGAGTGCGTGGCCGTAGAACAATTTGTAATAGCTCTGCATTACCGAGGTGAGATGAGCCTCGGCGGCGTCATCATCTCCCTCAAGCAGGACGCCCTGAGCCCAGACCATGCCAAGCACGGCCTGGAGGCCATCGAGACCGGCGAAGGCTCGTGGAGTATATACATGCCCGGCTCGCACGGCATGGAGCATCTGCCACTGCGAGTCAGTCATGATCGTGTTCCTGGCCGCGGCTCCGGAGGCGATGATTACGTCGGGGTTCCACTTTATGATCTGCTCCATGCTGACAGGGTTGCTCTCGTTCGAGGCAAACGCCGACGGCAACTGGTCGCCGACGCTTTGTCCGCCGGCGGTGTCGATGGTGGACCCGAAGACAGTGTTTTTGCCGGGCACACTGGTGGTGTGGCCGTTCTTCCCGGTATACAGGACCGTCGGATGGCGGGTGGCTTTCGCGGTCGCGTCCTCGACCGACTGGACGGTCTTTGCCCAGAAGTCAGCCATCTCGTCGGCGCGCTTCTGCTGGCCGACGATCTGCCCGACCAGGCGAATGCTGGTCGCGTAGCTGGATGTGGGCGCCTTGGAGACGGCGAAGAACGGGATGCCGGTCAGTTGTTGTTCCTTGTCGATGTTCTTGTCGCCGACCATCGTGATTACCACGTCCGGGTGTAACTCCAGAATCTGTTCGATGCTCAGCCCCGTGAAGTAGACGCCGGTCACAGGCAGATTGCTGAGCCGCTTGTACTCGTCCTCCGTATATAGTTCGTGGGTTTTCAGCGAGCGTTGGAAATACGAGTCGATGCTCACCTGGTCCTGCGGCGCCAGGATCGCGAGCAACCCGGTTGGAATCGGGTGTAGAGCGAGGATGCGGTGAATCGTCTTCGGCATTGTCACCTTGCGGCCACGCATGTCGATGATCGTGACCGTTCCACCGGAGCCGTCCTGGTTGGCGCCGCTGCCGGAAGCGGAGCGGCCAGCCACCAGAAGCGCGAGAACAACAAGTAAGGCGCTGAGGCACTTCTTCACGGGATCACTCCATCCTGCTTCTATTTTTTCTTCTTGAGTACGCAGCCGGCGGCCATTCTTGCTAACGAAAGAAGGGCTTCCGCATCGCTCATTTCGGATTCCGGCCACTTATACTGCACGGTTTCACGCAGCAGAGCGCGATCCTCTTCCGAGAGATTGACTGTGACGGCAGCGGGTTCTGTTTGAATTGCATTCATAGACATCCTCCAATGGCATGGTTAAGAGCGTTCTTTGCGCATACTGCGCCGCTCACGTTCTGGAATTTTCGGGAGCGAAGCCGGCAAACTTCAAGTAGTGACTGCCCTCCCGATGAAGCTGGGGCGCCAACCTGCTTGCCAGCGGCACGCAGGTACGGTTGCCGTTCCCAATGTCAATGACCTCCAGCGGAATTCCATAGGCTTCTTCCAGGCAACTGCCGGTCAGCACCAGATCGGGTTCACCACAGGCCAGCAGCCGGCCATCTTTCATGACTGCAACCTGCGACGCACAAAGAAATGCGTGATTGGGCGAATGCGTGGTAAACAACACGGAGACACCGCGCCCGGCAAGCCGCTTCAGCTCCGTCAACATGCGGATCTCGTTGCCGAAGTCGAGACTCGAAGCGGGCTCGTCCATCACCAGCAGCTTTGCTTCCTGGGCCAGCGCGCGCGCCACAAGCACCATCTGCCGCTCGCCGCCGCTGAGCTGGGTGTATTCCTTTTCCGCCAACCCCGTAATCCCGAGAGAGTCCAGCGCGTGATCCACGATCTCGTAATCGTGACGCCTGGCAGCGCCTATGCCGTTCATGTGCGCTGTGCGTGCCATCAGCACCACATCGCGCACCTTGAAGGCAAAAGGAGGAGTATGCGCCTGCGGCACATAGGCGATCGTGCGCGCCAGCTTGCGCCGCGACCAGTGCGCGATTGCCTCTCCATCCATGTAAACTTCGCCCTGTGTCAGGGGGAGAAAGCGCAGAAGCGCCCGAAAAAGAGTCGTCTTGCCCGAGCCGTTTGCTCCGAGCAGGCACATTACATCTCCAGCCTCAAGCGTGAAGGAAATGCCTTTCACCACTTCCCTGGCGCCATAACTGCAGGAAACCGAGTCCAGTCGCAACATCAGGCCCATCCTTGTTTCGTGCGCACGAGCAGATACAGGAAGAAAGGAGCGCCGATCAGATGGGTTAGAATGCCCAGCGGAATCTCGTTCGCCATGGCGCTACGGGAGATATCGTCCACCAGCAGCATATAGCTGCCTCCCAGCATGATCGAGGCCGGCAACAGCACCTTGTAGTTGGGACCGACAATCATGCGCGCCAGATGGGGGATCACCAGGCCTACCCAGCCGATCATCCCCGATACGGAGACGGCGGCCGTCGTCAGCACCGTCGCGCTGAGAACAATGATCCACCGCGCGCGGCGCGTATCTACTCCAAGCGATGCTGCCTCTTCTTCGCCCATCGAGAGAACATTCAGCTTCCAGCGCATGAACATCAGCACGAGGATGCCCAGCGGAATCAGGACTAGCAGCCAGACCAGGTTGGTATTGTTGATCGAGCCCAGGCTGCCCATCAACCAAAATGTGATGGCGGGCAGCTTCTCTTCAGGATCGGCCACGGTCTTGGTCAGCGAGATCAGCGCCTCGCAGATGGATGCCATCATAACCCCGGAGAGCACCAGGGCCAGCACCGGATCGTTGCCGCGCCGGACCCGGCCGGCCACAAAACAGGCCGCGCCTACGGCCCCTAAGCCGGCAAGAAAAGAGATACCCTGTATCCCCGGCGCGCCGCAGTTCAACAGGATGGCGATTGCCGCACCGATGCCCGCGCCAGCCGAAGCTCCAAGAATATCCGGCGAAATCAACGGATTGCGGAAGAGGCCCTGGTAGGCGGCTCCCGAGACCGACAAACCTGCTCCGATCAGCAGGCCGCCGAGAATACGCGGAAGGCGCACTCTGAGCAGCACCTGTGTTGCGACGCCGCCATTTCCCGGGTCTAAAAGAAATCGACGCCACGCATGGAGAGAGATATGGTAACGCCCCAGCACAATGGAAGCCAGGGTGACGGCAACAAGAGAGAGCGCGAGAAGTACAAGCTTCACAGCTAGCACTCCATCGCGGGAACGCAATACGGGTTGGCACGCGACCGGAGATTCACGGGACATTGGGATGTGCGCTCCGCTGGCAATCGAAGATTACTGCCGCGGCGCCTGGCCATTGCCTGTCCAGGATATCCGCCGCGGCAATTTCACCCGCCTCATTAGTCATGGGGAATGATCCGAGTCGCTAATTGAAACGTGTAATTACGTCCGGGGTTAGGAAATGCGCCAAAATCATTGGAGAAGCCGCCGCCTGCGCTGGTGTTTGTCATATAGTGGCCGTCGCCCATGTTATAGGAGGATGCGGTAAAGGTCATCGCCCTGCCGAATAGCCGGAAGTTGACCCCGGTATTGGCGTTCAGATTGGTGTAGTTGCTGAACGGGTAATAAGGGAAATACCCGGGAAGTGGGGGCATGTTGCCGGTCAAGGCGGTGGTGTACCATCTCGGCCCAACGTAGATCATGTTGAAGTCGGCAAAATAGATCTTCTTGCGGAAATCCAACTGCCCGTGAACGAAGTGGTGCGTTATGCCAATGTTATTGACCTGGTTGTTTTCCTCGACATAGCCGTAGCCGGTATCGTAGTGGAGCGGTCCGTAGACGCGGCCAGTTACGGAGGAGTCGATGCCGTAAGTCCAGATGTTGCCCGCCGGACTGACGCAGTATTCTATCGGGTTACCCGCGGCGTTGTTCAGGACATAAGAGCCAGCGGGAAAACCGGGGCAGCCCGTAGCCTGGGTGAACGAATTGGAAGTGTTATAGCCATAAGGCGCCAGGTTGACTTCGAGATGCGGGTTGATCTTATAGTCGAAGCTGATTTCAGCGCGCTGCTGGGACTGGGTGGCCAACGGCGCTCCCGAAACGGTCACATAGCCGGACGGAGGCTGAGACTGTACAAAGCCGTAGCGCGTGCCGAAGCTGAGCCGGTCAGTTGCCTGATACGTGGCGCCCGCGGTGAGGGTATAGAACGTTGGAACCCAAACGTTGATCTTCGAGGTCCCCCCTAACGGCCAGCCGTGATGCAGCTTGTCTCCGCGAATGCCGGCATCGAAAATCAGCCGCTTGCTCGGCACTTTGAATTCATCCTGCGCGTACCAGCTATACAGCGCATCGTCGACGCGGTCCTCGGCAATACCGGTTGACGACTTGGCGTTGGCTTTGGGCGCGATGCCATTCGGAGCAATGAATTTAATGAACTGCCCGCCGCCGGTAATGCAGTGTTCCTTCACGCAATAGGTGTGCTGCAAGTCAAAATTCGCCTCGGTGTTGTCTTGCGAGCCATAGGATAAGGTCGGCGACAAAATGTGCGAATTATAAAATCCATACTGCAGCACGGTGCGGTTGTGCTCATTCCAAAGCTGCGATACGTTGAGGTTATACAGATCCATATCATCAGGGTTAAAGTAGCCTGACGCAGGCGCAGGCGTATTTACGACCGACCAGTCATAAGATGTGCCGGTCCAGTGTGGGGCCACGTAGATGGGTTGTTCGTCATCGCGATAGCCACGGCTGCCGAGGTAGAGGAACGCGACGTTCAGTTTGTTGCTGGAGTAACCGCCGTGGAAGGTCATCGTTCCGTTGCGCGCGCCCATCGTCCATGATGGGGTCGGGGCTCCCTGGGTGGTGTAGTAACTGTAGGCCACGCGATAATCCCAGTTGCCGCTCTTCGAGCCCATGTAAGCATGTCCCATCGCGGTCTCCCAGTCGCCGCCGCTGGAAACGAATCCGGCCTCCGGCGAAGAGGACCGCTTGGTCTTGATGATAATGAAACCCTGGATACCGACATTCGACGAGCCGGTGGAACTGACTTCCGACTCAAAAGACATAAGCGGTCCAATCGAGAGCGCCGTGGCATTGCGCACAATCGTTATCGACTCGATCAACTGAACCGGAAACAAGGCCAGCTCACGGGCCACCTGTGAGAGATAGACGCCGTCCACAACCACCAAAACGGCGCCGCCGCGCAAGGTCAAGCTGTTGGGATACTGCCGCCCCTGATAATCCGCTTCCATGCCTGGCACGGTCTGCAAAACATCGAAGATAGTATTGGGGTGTAAGGCTTCGATATCTTTGGCCGTGAAAACAATGTTCTCGTTCTTCACCCCCTCGACCAATCCCGTCAACGCCGCTGCCTGGGTCCTCAGGTCTGACGACAACGCCGTTACGCGGACACTCTGGCTGGAGGTTCCCAGCTCCAGCGTGACGTCTTGCGTGACCGCCGCGGATGCGCCAACTTTGATGCCGCGGAGCTGAACGGTTTTGAAGCCGCTCACCTCGATGTCGATGCCGTATTCGCCGGCGGGCAAGCCTTGAACCTTGTAGTTGCCTTCCTCATCGGTGCGGGCGTTATAGGTCTTCCTGGTTGCCAGATTGGTGATCGTGACCGGCGCATCTGCGACCGGAGAGTGTTGTGGGTCCATTACCAGTCCGCTTACAGAGGCCGCGTCCTGCGTTTGCGCCGGCTGGCAAATCACGGCGAACAGGAGCAAGAACAACGAAACGGCCAAAATCGTTTTTACTGACAAAACAGCGTTTCTTGAGCTTCCAGGGCAGAAGAATCGCATAGAAGAGTCTCCTCATTTCGCATCAATTTTCGGAATACCGTCATGCCGTGCGGGACGAAGTTCCTGCCGTACCTTTACGGACCGCCTGCCTGCCGTCCGTGAGATGCCCAAAATCAGAATGGCAACAGTTCAATACGGAAGAGTATGGTTATAGCAGCTCAAGTCATATATTACCGCTCAGACGCCGGCACACTGTGACAGGCATCACATGGCGGACACCGACAGCGGCTCAATCGTGTATTGCTGTTTAGAAGGACTGTACGCGACGAACCTGCGCAACAAAATGAAGGCGGCTCGCTGGAGCATCCATCTCTAGGCGCGAACAGGGCGATCAAATCCGATGCCTAGGAACTTGTTGAAATAGGTGTGTGTGCGGCATCGTTGCTGGGAATCTGTGCTGTTTTGGGGCTCAGATTTGTTGGAAAGTGGTTTGTGGTCAGCGTTGATGTGGGGTTCAGAGGCCCCGGAGTCGGCTCTGGCGGCGCTGCTTTGGGTCTTCAGGCACAGTGCGGGCCGGTCATGGCCTGCATCATCAGTCGGGGTAGCCGGAGCAGGTTGTGTGCCGCGCAACTGAAGACAAACAACCAGTCCACCTTGGGAAGCCCGCGTAGTTTCACCTGCCTGACCGGCCCAGTCTGCTTGAGCCAGCCAACCCCCTTTT
>JASHPD010000043.1 GCA_030038315.1 Acidobacteriaceae bacterium | reverse complement strand
CCGTAAAGGTCAGCCCGGCTAGCGAGTGGTAATCCGGGTCGGCTGCATTCGTCACAAAGGCCGCGTGATGCAGCGCGCGCTCCTTGTCCGTGAGCCGGTTATAGCGAGCCTTGCCACTTCCCTCAAGCTGTGCCTGCAGCTCGGCGCTGCGGCTCCTGGCCTGCTCGATGCGATCCTGCAGGCGCGCGCGTGTTGCCATGTCTCCCGTCTTGCCGGCTTGCTCTTCCAGTATCGCGATCTGCCGCGCCAGCCCGTCAATCTGGGCTTGAATGGCGAGCGGGAAGCCAGGATACGCTTCAATGTTATAGGCGGCAAAGCACTCGAGGAGATTGGTGCCAAAGTTGCCGAGCCATGCGTCCCGCTCCCCGGTGAGGCCGGAGAAAGTTACTTCGTTCTGATAGAACTTCCAACTGATCCCCGCATCCTGCAGCCGCTCAGGATATGTTTTCCACGGCATCTTGAGACGAAACAGCTCATCGTTGCGCATATAGACCTTCGAGTCTATGCTCTGCCGGTCGCGGATCGTTCCTGTCCAGAAAGCGCTGCGATTGGGCGTCGTGCTGGTCATCACCGCGCAATAATTCTGATCGCAGACCGTGAACGCATCCGCCAGAGCGTAATAGAAAGGAAGATCCTCGCGCGTGTAGTGGCCCATCGTAATGGGCAGCGCGGCGTACTCATGATTGTCTGAGCGCTTGGCTTCAATCCATCCGTCGTGACGCCCTTCGTTCCAGGCGTCCACCTGGCTGTTGCGCGAGTGCGGAATCGAGCCCATCCAGGTAATCTTCGTGTCCTTGATGTCCAACCGCCACGGAGCATAGGAAGCGCCGGAGGCATCCGTCTGGACGAAGACGGAGTTGCCGTCGGGCAGGCGCATGGCGCGCGGATCGTCAAAGCCGCGCACACCGCGCAGTGTGCCCAGAGCGTGATCGAACGAACGGTTCTCCTGCATCAGAATCACGATATGCTCGGCATCGAGCCAGGTCGTTCCGGCGTCGGGCGCAATCGCATAGGCTCGCTGGATGGAGTCAGGCACAAACCCCGACATCCCGGCAGCTCCGGAGAGCATGGCGGCCAGCTTAAGGAAATTTCGTCTTGTCTGCATACCTTACTTCTTTACACAAACATATTGCCACAGGATGAAAATCAGCGCAGGAAGCGTGCCAGTGTTCAACTTTCATCCGGAAAGGATATGGCCTGCTCGACGCCGCCGGCATCGAGATCATCCAAACGCCGCCATTTGTACAACGCCAGCGAAAAGATCCAGCTCAGCGCAAAAAGTCCAATGATGAAATAGCCCAGCGTGCCGAAGTTATCATTGAGCCTTCGCACTGTCTCCCAGAAGCTTCCGCCCATGTTTAGCTGATCGGCAAAGAGCCCGAGCGCCTCAATGCCCCCGACCACGAACGCAACCACAACCGACACGGAGGTGATCGTCAGGTTGTAGTAAAGTTTGCGGACAGGTTTGACAAAAGCCCAGCCATAAGCTCCGAGCATAAGAATGTTGTCCGTTGTGTCGATCAGCGACATTCCGGCAGCGAAGAGCACAGGGAAAACCAGAATCGACCATATCGACAGGCCCTTTGAGGCTTCGGCTGCCGAGATGCCGAGCAGCCCTATCTCGGTCGCAGTGTCGAATCCCAGGCCGAAAAGAACGCCCAGAGGATACATGTGCCAACTGCGGCGGATCATCGCGAACAAAGGACGAAAGAGCCGGGCAAGAAATCCCCGGCCGGCCAGAAGCAGGTCGAGATCTCCTTCGACATAAGGCAATCCCCTGCGCACGCGGACGAACGCCGCGTAAATCGACCGCAGCACAAGAAGGTTTGCGCAGGCAACGCCAAAGAGAAACAGCGAAGAGACAAGAGTCCCAACAATTCCGCCGACGTTCCGCAATGCGTCAACATGATGTTGGAGCAGCACAGCTGCGCCGGCAATGGCCACGGAGCCCAGCACGACAATGGTCGAGTGGCCAAGCGAAAAGAAGAACCCAACCGCGACCGGCCATTTCCGCTCCTGCATGAGCTTGCGCGTTACATTGTCGATGGCGGCGATGTGATCGGCGTCTACGGCATGGCGCAGCCCAAAACTGTAAGCCAGAAACGCTGTTCCCAGGAGCACTGGAAAGTGCCGAAAGGCGGCGATCGCCCACAGCCACGCCGCTAAGTTGAACGCTGCGAGCAAAGCGTAGATGCCCACAACTTTACGCTGAACATCTTTGCCGGTATCACTGAAGAGACTGCGCATGAAATCACTGAAAAGAATGGCTCGCTCCGATGGCTTTAACGCCAGTGCCGTCCGCGAAGCGCTTCTTCGCTGCTACGCCATCATATTACTATTTTGAAATTCGTAACATCAAGAAATGAGACCCTGGCTGCTTTTAGGTTGTATTGACATATAGGCAAGCAGCCAATAAAGAGTTTGCCATCCTGAGCGGAGCAGGTGCAGCTTTTTTGCACCTGCGCAGTCGAAGGATCTGCAGTTGCTTTTCCTCAGCAGCCGTGTACAGCGACCAATTCCCAGATATTCTTACCGAACCTATTACGTCGATACAGCCTGGCTCAAATCGAGGCGGCGCTCCATGCCCAAAACATGCTGCCATTTGTCTATTGGTCTGGCGGCAAGCTGATTGCGTTACCTGCTGGTTTACCTCTAGCCTGGGCGACATGAAGCTGCTCAAAGACACTGTTGTCCGCGGCTTCTTTAAGGCTTTTCGTCTTATCGAACTCGCGCCTCGCCTCGTCTTTCCTGCCCATAGCCTGATACAGGCGCGCTAATCTCCAGTGGACGCCCGCGTCGTCAGGCGCAAGCCTGTTTGCAACCTTCAATTCCCGCAGAGCCTCTTCCTGACTGCCTGCATCGGCGTACAGTATGCTCAGATCCAGATGAGCGCGAGTGATCTTCGGATCGATGCTGAGCGCCTTTTCAAGCAGTGGAAGAGCTTTCTCCGGACTGCCCATTTGCAGGTAGCAATCGGCAAGAAATGTCATCGCGTATGGCTGCTCGGAAACGTTGGCCAGCTCGGCCTTAAATTCCAGCGCAGCTTCGGGAAGCTGATGCTGAGTCCACAACAGGTAGCCCAGGCCGAAGTGCGCATAGGGCTCCCGCGGATCAGCCCTGACAGCCTCGCGGAACGCCTGGATAGCGCCGTCCTTGTTCTTTAATCCATCCATCGCTTCACCGGCGAGCATATCCGCCTCGGCCGATTCGGCGTTTAATTCCAGTACCTGGTGATAAACGTCGAGCACGCACTGGTATTGCCGGGAGCCCAGGCAGCTCTGCGCCAGCAGAAGACGGTAGGGCAGGTTCTGCGGATCGCGTTCCGTAGTGGCTCTCAAATAGGGCACCGCGGCGGCGTATTCTCCAAGGCCGTAGTGGGCCATGCCGATCAGTGTTGTCAATCGGAATGCTTCCGGAGAGGATGGAGGCTGGCCTTTAAGCAGCAGAGAGAACGTCTGAATCGCTTCCCGCAGTGCGCCCGATTTGAAGAGAGACAGGCCGAGGTTGAGTTGCAGTCCCGGCATGGATGGGTTCAGAGCCACAGCTTTGCGGTAAAAGACCAAAGCCTCTTTGTAGTGTTCCTGGCGGGCTTCAAGGAAGCCCAAATGTGCGTACGCCTCTGCATCGCCGGTGGAATGAGCCTTGAGGAGGCCGCGCCAGGCATCTTCGGCCGCGGCGTATTGTCCTTGCTGTTCCAGCGCAAACGCCATGCGGCGTTCCTGGTCTGGAGTTTGCGAGGCTTGGGCCAGGCAGTTGGCAACTGCCATCGCCAACACGATTGCCGCGGCAATCTGTCTCCGAAGAGCCCCTGTCACATTCAACCTCTCATTCCCATTTTCGGTTGCGCGGCAAGCGATACGCAACGGCCGCGAGGATATGCTCGCAGCATCCAGAGAAAAATAAGCGCGGCAGAGACTCCCGCCGCGCCCAGGCTTGCAGAAAGGGACAAGTCAGAACACGAACTTACCGCCTAGCTCCAGTGTGCGGGGGCCGTAGTCGCTGGTAACCGCTCCAAATGCGGCATCATGCGATCCATCATCCAGGCCCTGGAACTGCACCTGATTGAATGTGTTGAAAGACTCGAAGCGCAGTTCAATTCTCGGGCCCTCCCCGGCTGTGAGCGGAATTGATTTAAAGAGAGACAAGTTCCAGTTAAAGAGACCTGGACCGACAACCGCATCTTTTCCAGCAGTGCCAAACCCCTGAGTCGTGCCGCCGTTCCATGGTGCTAATGGATCGGCAAAGGAGCTGGTTGAAAAGAACTCGCTTTGTTTTCTGGGGTAAGTCACCTTTGCAACCAGATCCGGGCGATTGGTAAAGTCACCGCCGAAGCCGACAACGTCCGGCCCCGTATAGGTTATGTAGTTGGGCACGCCTTTTTCCGCGACCGTTATCCCGGAGATGGACCAGCCGCCAAGAAGCGCGCGAGCCGCAAGATTCGAGCTTCTGTTATAGAACGGAAGCTCGTACACATAGCTGGCGTTAAAGATGTGCCGCCGGTCGAATCCATCGTCCGAGCCGCGATCGTATCGTGGGTTATACGGATTCGAGAGCATATACAGGTCGTTTTGCTGCTGATCGATCCAGTGAGACCATGTGTAAGCCAACTGCGTTGTGAGTCCGTGCCGATTCTCGAGCCGTATGCCGGCCTGGAGCGAGTTGTAGTTGGCGTTGGTTTCATTTTCTTCCTGCGCAATGGAGCTGTAGCCCGGATAGTTGCGATAGAGATTGGCATTCAGCGTGCCATTGGCCACTCCTTCGCGCAGATCGTAGGGATTGGCGGCATTATTGGGATCAACCAGAGGCAGTGTGTTAATGCCACGGTCGTCATTCTGATCCCAGGTAGTTGAGCCTACGTATTGCACCACTGCCACAACCGATGGCGCCACCTGGCGCTGAATGCCCAGGCTGAAGTTTTGAGTGCCCGGCGGCGGATAGTTGTATTTGATGTTCGTCAGATCGGAGGGGAATGT
>JASHPD010000042.1 GCA_030038315.1 Acidobacteriaceae bacterium | reverse complement strand
AGGGACAAAGGGACAAAGCTCGGATGCAATCTGACAAACACTGGGTGCCCCATCCTTCGCGCTTTTTGCGAAGGGTGGGATATCTACAGTTTTTGCCTCTTATAGATTTAGATTTTGCTGTTTATCTATAAACCCTCTGTCCCTTTGTTCCTCTATCCCTTTGTCCCTGCTTTTACGCTGCCGCCGATTCGTTTTCGAGCAGGCGGTAGAGCGTGGAGCGGCTGATGCCGAGCTGGCGTGCGGCGCGGAGCTTGTTGCCGCGGTTGAGGTCGAGGACATATTGCACATGGCGGTGAATGACCCCATCGAGGGTGAGACTTCCTGAAGGCGTCTCGGGGGATTCAGAGGGGAGCTCGTGGCCCGTGGGCAGCGAAAGGTCCGCGGGCAGGATCGTGTCGTTGCTCGATTCGAGCATCGCCGCTTCCAGCACGCTGGCCAGCTCGCGCACGTTGCCGGGCCAGTTGTGCTGCAGCAGGCGGGCCAGCGTGCCGGGGCCGAGCGAGACAGGGCGCTGCTGGTAGCGGCCGCAGAGCCGGTCGAGGAGAATCTGCGCAAGCGGCGCAATGTCCTCCTTGCGCATCCGTAGCGGCGGGATTGCGAAGCGGCAGGCAGTGAGGCGAAAAGCGAGGTCGGGAATGAACTGGCCCTGCGCGGCCATCTGGCGCAGCGGGGTGTGCGAGGCGGCCACGAGAAGCAGCCGGCGCGGAGATTTGTCGGGAATGCCTTTGAGGACGTTCAGAAGCAGCGTCTGGCCGGGCAGAGTGAGCAGGTCCACGCGGTCCAGGTAGACGAAGCCGGAGAGCCTGGCCGGGTCGATTTCGCCCAGCAGCCACTCGCGCGCATCGTGGCGCTGCAAGGAGGACAGGCCGAGCGTCGCGCGCGCAAGAAGATAGCGCGCAAGGGCCTGCTTGCCTGAGCCCTGCTCGCCCTCGAGAGAGGCGATCTGCACGTGCGGCGCGGCCATCTCCGCCTGGACCAGCAGCTTGCGCCATGCGGCGCTGACTCCGGCCGGGCGCTCGCCGAATGCGGATTCCACCGGCGCTTCCGCTCCCAGAGATTCCAGAATGGGCGATGGAGAATGGATGGGATGCTCGATTGTGCTCAACGTGCCTGCCTCCGTTCGTTACCGATAGGGCGCCGAGAATAACCCTGTGTGACCCGTATCCGTCCAGGAACGGCCTGTTTCTGTCTCATCGGCGGGCAGGGAGAAAACGTTAGGGGGCAAAGGGACAAAGCTCAGATGCAATTCGACCGGAAGGGGTATCCATCCTTCACGCAGCCGTATCGCGCAAAGGATGGAATCGCAAGAACCCAACCCACCCCGCTACCCTGCTAACTCGCTACTGCGCGCAGCGCAACTGACCTGCTACCTTTCCCCGTAAAAATTTCTCCCCGGATTTTGCAAAGAATTACGCTCAAATGTGCATACTGGAAATAGGCGCCCTCTGTGCAACCGGCTCACCCCCGGCACCGCAGGGACAACCATCCGGCACAATTTAAGCGCAATAAGTGTCATTTAAACCGCATTTAAGCACCCTATTTTTCACAGAAAATCTCCCGTAACCAATTCATAAAAATAGATTTACAGAAACACCCGACAAGAAAAGCCACAAAAATTCGCGCCACAGCACGCAGTTGCACCAGAAATGGTGCAAAATATCCTCCTTAAGAAACATCCATCCGGCGCAGCAAGCCAGCTCATCCGCACCCGGACAGCAATAATAAATCCCAATATGCGGTACCCGGAAGCCCAAGGAAGAGGACAAACCCATCCAGGCGCGGCAACCTCACCCGGAACACAACAGGACGCACCGCTCCTGGTTTTGCTCCAGGGGGCAGGGAGCAGCTTCGGATGCGTCGAGCCCGAAAGCGAGATTTGCGAATCCAGACCAATCCAGACGGAGTTCGCAGAGTTGTTTTTGTAGATAGCAACCCTGCGCGAAGGCAGTTGCGCTCAAAGGCTTTCCGATTCCTGTTTCCTGTTCCCTATTCCCTGTTTTGCAGCCTCTTGCTTGGCGTGTCGGAGAAGATCTGGCCGTCGCGGATGTGGACGACGCGGTGAGCGTACTCGGCGATGTCGGGCTCGTGGGTGACCAGGACGATGGTGTTGCCGCCGGCGTGGAGCGAGTCGAAGAGCGCCATGATCTCGACGCCGGTCTTCGAGTCGAGGTTGCCGGTGGGCTCGTCGGCGAGGATGATCGAGGGGCGGTTAACGAGGGCGCGGGCGATGGCGACGCGCTGGCGCTGGCCGCCGGAGAGCTCATTGGGCTTGTGCATCATGCGCTCTTCGAGGCCGACGTTGCGCAGGGCTTCCTGGGCGCGCTCGATGCGCTCGGCGGCGGGAGTGCCGTTGTAGATAAGCGGCAGCTCGACGTTGTGCAGCGAGGTGGCGCGGGCCAGCAGGTTGAAGGTCTGGAAGACGAAGCCGATCTCCTTGTTGCGGATGCGCGCGAGCTGGTCGTCGTCGAGCTCGCTGACAAGCTGGTTGTTGAGCCAGTATCTGCCTTTGGAAGGCGTATCGAGGCAGCCGATGAGGTTCATCAGCGTGGATTTGCCGGAGCCGGACGGGCCCATGATGGCCACATACTCATTGCGGCGGATGCGGAGGTTGATGCCGCGCAGAGCGTG
>JASHPD010000041.1 GCA_030038315.1 Acidobacteriaceae bacterium | reverse complement strand
TCTTGTCGTCGTGATCGCCTCCTGGTCCGAATTCAGTTGGCAGGCCTTGAACCTGCGCACTCCCGGCGCTCCGCCTCCTGAATTCCTTTCCATCGCCTTCAGCGGACTCATCTGCTTGGCCGTGTTGCTGCCCTGGGGCATTCTCATGCGCCGCAACTCCGCCGCTCATCGGCGTGTGCTCATTCTGGCCACCATCTGCATCAGCGATGCGGGCTTTTCCCGGATGGTGAGCCTCTTTCTGCCTTCACCAACTACCTTTTTCGGGACTTACTTTCATTATGAGGGCGGCAATCTGCTCCTCATCCTCCTCATGTTTCTCTGGGACTGGAAACGCGACCGGATCATGAAACAGTTCCTATGGGCAGCCCTCCTCATCATCGCTGTGGGCTCGGCGGCCACGGGTCTCTACTTCAACGAGACCTGGAAATCGATCTCGTACTCGTGGCTGGAGGGCTGGGCGCGCCACATGCTGTAATGCCCGGTGCCCGGCGTCCGTGTTTTCGGACGCGGGATAGCGATCAGAAAATGTACGGCACCAGCGCAGCGGTCTGGTGGGCATAGCTGTCATACGTCTCCCCAAACTGGGAACGCATCCACTTCTCTTCGATGCGGAGCTTGCCCCAGAACGCGAGGAATACCAGAACGAGCCCGAGGAACCCGCGCACCTGGGAGAGCGCAATCGCAGTGCCAAGAAACCCGATCAAAATGCCGGTGTAGATAGGGTGACGGACCAGCGCATAGGGGCCGCTGGTAATCAGCTCGTGCCCCTGCTTAATGGTCACGGAGCTGCTCCAGTTGCCGCCCAGGTGCTCGCGCGCCCAGATGGCGAAGAGAAGGCCGGCGACGGTAACAACAGCTCCAATCCAAAAGGGCCAGATGCCGACCGGCCAGAGCTGGAGGTAAAGCCAGCGCAGCGGAATGCGAATTGGCGAGAGAAGGACGATCACGATCAGGAAGGTGAGAACCCGCAGGATGCGCGAGGCGGGCGACTCGATGCGCTGGATGGCTTTGGCCTTGGCGCCGGCAGCCTTGATCGGCCAATAGAGAAGAAAGGCGATCCAGACCACCGGAAAGAAAGATTCGAAGAACCAGAGCATTCAGGACCTCCGGACGTTGTAGTTGTTTTTTTGAAGCCCCTTCCAGTATTTACGCCAGCCGGCAAGGGGGTTCCATAAACGTCTGCCCCACGTCCGTGTTTTCAGACGTGGTATCGACTCCCGCCAATTCCCCACAAAACAATCCTCCTGAGCGTAACCGTTTTTCACCGGGGTCCCCGGCGAGCGACTTTGTGTTCGCTGGGGTGGCGAGGCGGAGCGAAGGATCTGCGGTTGCTTTTAGCCCGCATCAGCAACACCGAGGGTGCCCCATCCTTCGCGCTTTTTGCGAAGGGTGGGACAGCAACAAACCCCATCCGCGCCCACCCCGCTAACCTGCTAACTCGCTCCTGCGCAAAGCGCAGCCAACTCGCTGTCTTTCTCCCCGTCCCGCGCCTTGTCAACCCCCTCCCCGCAAAAATATCTTCTAACCTCTTTCCAATCAACACAAAATTCTTTCTCAACTTTGCAAAGAATTATCCCCGAAAAGCGCACACTAAAAATATCCACTCCAAAGAAAGGGTGTGCCATGGCCGAAACCGACGACAATCTCGCTTCCATCCTCACCGACGTGGCAAGAGTTCTCGGCAGGGGAAGCAAGCGCGGCCCCGCACACAGGTCAGCCTCCATGCACTTCGCCTCCAACATCGCCTGCCCCCAAACCCACCAGAACCCCGCCGTCCAGCGCTGCTGCAACGTCCGCAACGCCGTCCTCTGCGAGCCTTTCACGCCCGAGGAGCGTCAGCAATTCGACCCCGAGTTCCTCAACCTCGTCGATCTCTTTGAAAAAGAAATCGGCGAAGACTCCGAGAACTTCGAAATCGCCAACACCGCCGCCCTGGCCTATCGCGCCGCCATGCCCGAGCCCATCAGCCGCCGCACCATCAAAGCCTTCATCGCCTGCGTCCTCCACGCCATGGCCATCAACATCCTCGATCACGACGAAGGCAGAAACCTCCTCAGCGGCGCCCGTGTTGCCACCCTGGCGCTCAGCAAACGCGCCCCCAGCAAGAGCAAAAAGGAGGAGCCGGAACCAGCCCTCGAACCGTCAGCCGATCTGGAGACCAATCAGCCGGAAGAACCTGCAATTTCGGTGCAATAAGTGTCAATAAGTCGCGGTTAAGACGCAATTAAGGCACCCTTTTTCAACGCAGAAAACCATCCATAACCAATTCCATTCCAACAACATACAAACAGTCAAAAATTCAAAAACACAAAAATTCCGCGCAAAACACACAAATCGCACCAAAATCAGTGCAAAATACAACACAAGGCCAGGCCGAATAAACCAACTTGGCAACCGCGCTGTCATCCTGACCGTACTCGTTTTTCAGGCGGAGGGAGGGACCTGCTTTTGCTTTTGTCTTTGCTTTTCCCAGTCCCTACGTCCCTATGTCCCTAAGTCCCTGTCTTTTCGCTTATTCTGTAAGAACATTCTTTTTTGCCTCGGCAAAGACTCAGGAACATCTGCAGCCTCATGAATTCTGTCGCAATCGCGGTGGACGATCTACGGGAGTTGTATCTGCGCGAGATGGCGCTGGTGCGCCAGACCTGGGAGCGCACCGGCGACGGCACCGCCGCCATCCGCCGCCGCTCGGCCATCGTGGACCGCATCCTGATCGAGATGTGGCGCCGCGCCTTTGCCGGCAATCCCGGCCATAACGTTTCCCTGCTCGCGCTCGGCGGCTACGGCCGCAAAGACCTGTTTCCTTACTCCGACATCGACGTGCTCTTCGCCTACGCCGACGACAAAACCGAGGAGCAGGCCAGGGAGCCGGTGCGGGCCATCATTCAAGGCATGTGGGACGTTGGCCTGCGCGCCAGCCCCGCCGCGCGCACGCTCAAAGAGGCTGGCCGCTTCGATCCCGACAATCTCGAATTCACGCTGGCCACGCTCGACCGCCGCTTCCTCGCCGGCCAGTTCCCTCTTTATCAGCAGCTCCACCAGACCGTGCTGCCCGGCCTCATCCTGAGCGAGTGGAACCAGATTGCGCAGAAGCTCGGCGAGATCGCCCGCGCACGCCACGCCAAGTTCGGCAACACAATTTTTCATCTTGAGCCGAATGTGAAGGACTGTCCCGGCGGCCTGCGCGACTACCACCTGGCCTTGTGGTTCGCGCTGCTCTTTCACTTGAAGGAAACGCGCGAGTGGCCCAGGCAGCGCGGCGGCGTCTTCCAAAGCGCGCGCGGAGACGCCGAAGCGGCCTTCGATTTTCTCGCCGCCGCGCGATGTTTCCTGCACTTCCGCCACGGCCGCGACAACAACGTGCTCGACTGGCAATCGCAGGATGAAGCCGCGGCGCAATCGATCGGCCTCGAAACCCGCGGCACCGCCGATCCCGCCTACTGGATGCGCACCTACTACCGCCACGCGCGCGTCATCTATCGCCGGGCCGTTCTGCTGATGGAAAACCTCCCCGCTCCGGTCAGCTTCTACAAGCAATTCCGCCGCCGCCGGACGCCCATCGCAGGCACCGAATTCCTTCTCGACCAGGGCCGCATCGACATCCTTCCCGGCGCGCAGTTTAGCGACGCCACTTCCATCCTCCGCATCTTCGCCCTCATGGCCACGCACGGCTACACGCTCTCGCAGGCCGCCGAGGATTCCATCACCGACTCGCTGCCCGCGCTGGCCATTCGCATCCCCGAAGGCCCGTACCTCTGGAACGCGCTGCGCGAAATCCTGCTCGGCCCCCACGCCGCGCACGCCCTGCGCACCATGCACGCGCTCGGCGTGCTCGAAATGCTCATCCCCGAGTTCCACGGCATCGACGCGCTGGTGATCCGCGACAGCTACCACCGCTACACGGTGGACGAGCACACTTTCCTGGCCATCGACAACGTGCACGGCCTGCGCCAGTCCGCGCATGACTACGAGCAGCGCCTCGCGCAACTGCTTCCCGAGATCGACCGCCTCGATCTCTTCCTGCTCGCGCTGCTGCTGCACGACACCGGCAAGGGCCGCCGCATCGGCAAGCACGAGACGCAGAGCGTAGAGCTGGCCGCAAGTTTCCTGGCGCGGCTCGACTTCGACAACGAAGAGCGCGAAACCGTGCTCAGGCTCATCCGCCAGCACCTCGAAATGTCGAACGCGTTGCGGCGCGATATCTTCGACATGGACAATGTGCGCGCCTTCGCCGACCGGATCGGCAGCCCGATGCTGCTCAAGATGCTCACGCTGATGACCTACGCGGACATCAAGGCCGTCAACCCCGAAGCGCTCACGCCGTGGAAAGCGGAAAACCTCTGGCAGCTCTACATGGCCACGGCCAACTTCATGGATCGCAGCGTGGACGAATCGCGCTACCACGCCGCCATCGACCCCACGCTGCTGAACCGCCTGCGCTCGATGGTCCCGGCCGGCCAGTATGCGGCGCTGGGACAATTTCTCGAAGGCCTTCCGCAACGCTATCTGCAGACGCGGCTGCCGGAACACATTCGCAATCACTTCCAGCTTGCGCTCAATCTCGGCAAAGACCCGGTGCAGCTCGATCTGCGCCCCACGCGGCAGCTCTTCGACCTCACCGTGATTGCGCGCGACCGCACGCGGCTCTTTGCCGACGTGGCCGGCGCGCTGGCGGCATGGGGCATGAATATCGTGAAGGCCGGCGCGTTTTCCAACGATGCCGGAGTCATTGTGGACAGCTTCCAGTTCTCCGACGTCTTCCGCACGCTGGAGCTGAACCCGAGCGAGAAAAGCCGCTTTCTGCTCTACGTGCATGACGTGGTCGCGCAAAAAGTGGCCGTGGATCAACTGCTCAGCACGCGCCGCCACGCCAATCACGCCTCGGGCATCAAGGTGGATGTGCCCACGCGCCTCGAATTCGATTCCGAATCCTCGACGCATTCCACGCTGCTGCAAGTGGTGGCGCAGGACGGCCCCGGACTGCTGCGCCAGATTGCGCTCACCCTCAGCGCGCACCAGTGCAATATCGAGGCGGCGCTGATTGACACCGAGGGCGGAACGGCCATCGACGTTTTTTACCTGACGCGCAACAGAGCCAGGCTCGACAAAGAAACGCAGCAGGCGCTGGCCCATGAATTGACCGCGGCGCTCGAAGCCATGCGCACCCCGGCTCACGCCTGACCGGCCGGCACGCGCATAAATCAACGCGCCGTTAACACTCCGCAATCGCCGCGACCCCTACTATGCAAATGGGCGCGGCTCTTTTATTTAAGGTAGGCGCGCACCAGGTCAATGAGATCTTCGGCCAGCTCCGGCGCAATTTGTTCTTTAGCGCCGTCGGTCAGGTGAAAACGAATATGGGTTTCGAGCACCTCGCCCATGAGCGCATTCACGCCTCCGCGCACCGCGGCCAGCAGCATGAGCTGGTCGCCGCACTCGCCATTGGCGTTAATGGAGCGCTCGATGGCATCCAACTGCCCGCGCAGCTTGCGCACGCGCTGGACCATTTTGATGGTTTCCCGTTCCTGGTGCGACATGGAATTTCTCCTTGATTATACCCATCTGGGGTATACTATGTACGGAGTGGGGGTATGGATCTCCTGCTCCTATCATAGCTCCTGCTCTCGCGCCCTCCGGTAAGAAAGGCTCCCAGATGATCGCCCGCATGGCCCGCACCGCGCTCCTGTCTTGTCTGCTTGCCGCAGCCGCACTCTTGGCGTGCGCCATGGCCTGCGCGCAGAGCACAGACGTGCGCCTCGCTGTGCTGCCGGAAGTGCCAAAACCACAACCAGCCTCGCAATCGGCCGCGCAGCAATGGATGGCCGAGGCTCCAATTCCCGAAATCTGCTGGATTGTCTCGCTCTGCGATTTTCAAGGTCCTGAGCCAACGGATGAGGGGCAGCGATCCGCGGAGCCGGCGCCGAGCGCCGATGACCAGACGGTGACTATGTTTCCGCATCCCGGCGGCCAGCAGTGGTGGCTCTCCGGGCAGGCGAACGTCATCTTTCAGGGCCGGATTCCCTTTCACTCGCTCTACCAGGGGCCGAACAGCTTTCGCAACTCGGCCGAGTACAAGACTTCGATGGTGGGCACGCTCTACACCGCGTGGCGGCCGACCCACTCCATCCGCTACAACACCGACCTGATCTTCGACATGGAGGCCGCCGAAGGCCGAGGGCTGAGCGAGGCGCTGGGACTGGCCGGATTCACCAATCTGGATGTGGTGCGCAATCCCTACCTCGGCAAGGCTCCTTACATCGCGCGCTATGAGATTCACCAGGTCTTCGGGCTGACGAGCAAGACCACCGAGCAGGAGACCGACTTCTTCTCGCTCGCGCCGGAAGTTCCGGTGCGGCGCATCGAGTTCCGCATCGGCAAGCTCACGCTGCCGGATTTCTTCGACGTCAACGACATCGGCTCCGACAGCCATCTCCAGTTCATGAACTGGACGGTGGACAACAGCGGCGCGTGGGACTACGCCGCGGACACGCGCGGTTACACCGTGGGTGGCATGGCGGAGTATGACGATGTGAACTGGAGCCTGCGTTACGGCATCTTCGCCATGCCTGTCATCGCAAACGGCATCGACATGGACTGGGCCTTCAGCCGCGCGCATGGGCAGAACGGCGAGTTCGAGCTGAGGCAATCGCTGGTGAAGAAGCGCAAGGGCGTAACGCGCATTCTCTTCTTCGCCAACCGCGCGCACATGGGCTCTTACCGCGAAGCGGTGCAGGCATATCTCGATGGAATCGATCCGACGCCGATGATTACCGCGCATGAGCACTATGGCGCGCTGAAATACGGCTTCGACTATAACGTGCAACAGGAGATTACGGACAATCTCCGCGTCTTCGGGCGCTTTGGCTGGAACGAAGGCCAGCATGAATCGTTCGCCTACACCGAAGTGGATCAGACTGTGCTCGCCGGCGGCGATTACGCAGGCAAAGCCTGGCATCGGAATCAGGACAAGATCGGGCTTGCCGTCGTATCCAACGCGATCAAGAAAGACCACCAGAATTACCTGCGCTACGGCGGGCTTGGCTTTCTACTCGGCGACGGCAATTTGAATTATGGCCGCGAGAATATCGTGGAAAGCTACTACACGTGGCACACCTGGCGCGGGCTGTTTTACTCCGTGGACGTGCAGCATATCGACAATCCCGGCTACAACCGCGACCGCGGGCCGGCGTGGGTAGGCTCGGTGCGGGGACACATCGATTTTTAATGTAGCTTTTAGTGTCCTGTCTCTGAAGTTCTTCGCATCATTTGCGAAAGGCAAAAGCAGGTCCTTCCCTCAGCCTCTCATCCCGGTGAAGAACGGCTATGGTATCTTTTCGGTCCATGAGGCAATGCGTTTCTCACCCGGGATCAAGAAGAATCTCCGGCGCATTTTGCCGTGGAAATCAATGAGAGGGGGGCTAGCTGGCCTATGACCGGTCCGAATTTAGTTCAGCTATGGGAAGAACATTGTCGCTGCGAGTTCGAAAAACGCGACGCGAACGCAACGATGGCAACGATGGTTCCGCAGCCCTACGTCAACCATATTCCTACGATGACGGGCGGAGTTGGTTACGAGCAGCTCAAGCGCTTCTACACGTACCATTTCATTTCGGTCAATCCGCCTGACTTTGACCTGGCTCTCGTCAGCCGCACTGTCGGCACGGAGACGCTCGTGGACGAATTCATTGTCAAGTTCACGCATACCACGGAAATCGATTGGATGCTGCCGGGAATTCCTCCGACCGGGCGCAAAGTCGAGATTCCCATGGTGGCCGTGATCCGATTTGAAGGCGACAAACTTGTGCACGAGCACATCTACTGGGACCAGGCGGCGGTGCTGGTTCAGATCGGGCTGCTCGACCCGCAAGGACTGCCCGTCGCCGGAGCAGAGACGGCTCGCAAGGTTACCGACAAATCATTGCCCAGCAACAGGCTGATGAACCGCTGGAGTGAAAGCGAAGGCAAGCCCTTGTACCCGGGTGCCCCATCCTTGCGACGTAGTTGTTTTTGTCGCAAGGGTGGGATAGCAAGAACGTCCGCTCTCCCGCGGACAAGCTAATGGCTAACAGCTAATAGCTCATTTCGTCGGCAGCGTGTAAATCACCTCGCCGGGCTTGGCGTAGTGGAGCTTGGCGCGGGCTTCGTGCTCAATCTCGTCCGGATCGGACTTGAGGCGGTCGATGCGCACCCGCAGGCGGGCATTCTCCTGCTGGAGATCGTCGATCTCCTTCTGGAGGCTCTTGTCCTCGACGCGCATTTTGCTCCACGCCGAAAGGCCGTGCTTGCCGTTGACCACGTGCCAGCCGAGCAGCAGCGCCAGCCCCACGGCCAGCATGGAGCCGGCCGGACGCCAGGCGCGCGAAAGCCAGCGCATCATGCGATGCGAAAGCGGCTCCGGCGCCTTGGCGCGCGGCGCGGGCATCGGGGCGTACATCTCGGCTTGTTCCGGCACGTGCGGCATCAGTCTTCCGTTTACGACAACACAAATTTCTCAGCGGCGGCCTTGAGGCTCTCCATGTCGGCCTCGCTGCGGGCCTCGGTATAGGCGCGCACAACGGGCTCGGTGCCGGAGAGGCGATAGCAGACCCAGGAACCATCGTCGAGAATCAGCTTCAGGCCGTCTGTCCGGACGATGCTCGCAACCTTGCGCCCGCTCAGCTCCGTTGGATCAGCCTTCATCTTTTCAGTGAACCGGGCCTTCTGCTCGTCGGTCAAGTGGAAGTTCTCCCGAACCGGGTAGAAGGAACCAACTTTGCCAAATAACTCGCGTAATTGGACGCCGAGGCTCTTGCCGCGCACGGCCACCATCTCGGCAACGAGCAGGTCGGCGAGGATGCCGTCTTTTTCCGGCACGTGGCCGCGAATGGTGAGGCCGGCGGACTCTTCGCCGCCGATCACAATCTCATCCTTCAGGATGAGCTCACCGATGTACTTGAAGCCGACCGGCGTTTCGTAGAGCTGAATCTTGTGATGCTCGGCGAGGGCGTTGATGAGGTTGGTGGTGGCCACGCTCTTGGCCACGCCGTTGCGCCAGCCGCGCGTCTCGACGAGGTAATCGAAGAGCAGCGCGATAATGTAGTTCGGCTGGATGAAGGTTCCGTCCTGATCGACGATGCCGAAGCGGTCGGCGTCGCCGTCGGTGGCAACGCCGAGATGCGCGCCGATTTCCTTCATCTTTTTCTTTGTGTCGGCCAGCAGGTGATCGTCCGGCTCCGGCGCATGGCCGCCGAAGAGAACGTCGCGATAGTCGTGCACGGTTTCGACGGAAACACCGGCCTCGCGCAGAAGGTCCGATGTATAACCGCGGCCTGCGCCCCAGAAGGGATCGTAGACAACCTTGATGCTGGATTTGGCGATGGCTTTGAGATCGACCAGCTCGGCGATGCGCTTCAAAAATGCGGGCTTTACGTCTGCGGTTTCAAAGCCGTTGGCGGGTGCATCGGCCTTTGGAATCGTTGCTCCGCTGGCTTCAATCTTTGCGATGTCGGCTTCCATCTGCTTCGTAACTTCCGGCAGGGCGGGCGCGCCATCGTGCGTATTGAACTTGAGACCGTTGTACTCCGGCGGATTGTGCGAGGCGGTGAAGTTGATGGAGCCGGAGGTCTTGAGCGTACGTACAGCATGAGCAATTGCAGGAGTCGGCGCGGCCTCGGAGATCACGATAGGCGTAACGCCCGCGCCTGCGAGCACGCGCGCGGTTTCCTCGACAAACATCTCGCCGAGAAAGCGCGGATCTCGGCCGACGAGCACGTGATGCGGCGCAGGCTGCGTTTTGACGTAGGCGGCAATGCCCGCAACCGCCAACCGGATGTTGGCCAGCGTAAAATCTCCGGCAACGATCGACCGCCAGCCCGAGGTTCCGAACTTAATCACGCTCATTTTTCCGCTCCTTTTATCTTTGATGCTGCGAGTCCGCATGAACATACTGCCTTTTGCGGGCGGGGTTAAGCAAGCATGGCCGCAAACTACAAATGGTTGGATGCGAAAACAACGTATACTCCGCTTAGCCAATCGCGCTGAAGGCTTCCGTCATGCCGGAATCTCCCACGACAGCCCGCATTGTTTTAACCACGGCCGGCAGTCCCGTGGAGGCGAGCCGCATCGGCCGGACGCTGGTTGCGGAAAAACTTGTCGCCTGCGCTACGCTGATTCCGGCTGTGGAATCGATCTATGAGTGGCAGGGGAAAACAGAACTGGCGAACGAGACGCTGCTGCTTCTCAAAACCAACGCAGAGCATATTCCCGCACTGGAGACGCGGCTCCACGCGCTGCACAGCTATGAGACGCCGGAGTTTCTCGTGCTGAATGTAGAGGCGGGCAGCGCGGGGTATCTCGGCTGGATGCAAAGCGTGCTCGGCGCCCGCGTTGCGGAGTAACGCTGCGTGCTGGACGACGGTTTGCTCATCGCTGCGTCTGTTATCCTTGGCAAAGCGGTTTGCCGTTCGAACTCCGACGCTACGGCCAGAGCTGCCGCGCTTCCGCAACGCATGGAAATGCGATGGACAGCGGCTGTTTTTGCATGTTTACGCAAGGATGAAGGCCGGTCGGGAATAGCGTGAAACCGCCCCTTTTGTCCCATGCGTTGGCTCATGATAGCCCTGTTCGTTTCCGTGGCGGCGCTGCTGGCAATCTCGGCAGGCGTGGCGCGCCACGTTCGCCGCGAGCACGCGCAGTTGCAGGAGCCACAGACGGAAGAGGAGACAGAGATTTCTACGGAGGAAGGCCCATGAACAAACCCGCACCCTTGCAGTGGGCGCTTGGCGCGCCGGAATCAGCCGCGGCAAAGGCCGTGCGCATCGGCGGCATCGTGCTGGCCGGAACGCTTTTCGTGGCGGCGTGCGCGCACGTCTCCGTCCCGCTCTTCTTTACGCCCGTGCCGCTCACGCTGCAACCCTTTGCCGTGCTGGTGCTTGGCGTGCTGCTCGGTCCGCGCATGGCTTTTGCCACGCTGGCCGCTTATCTGGTCGAGGGCGCGGCGGGATTGCCGGTCTTTGCGCCGGGCGCGGTGGCGCTCAGCGGACTTGCGCATCTGCTTGGGCCTACCGGCGGCTACCTGCTCGCTTATCCGGTTGCGGCAGCGTTGATCGCTTCTCTGTGGCGTCGCAGTGGAGGCAAATTCGGCTGGGCGCTGGCCTCGGTTGCAGCGGGCGATGTCTTGATTCTGGCCGCAGGCGCAGCCTGGCTGGCAATGTGGACGCATGGAAGCGCCGCGACCGTCTTTGCAGAAGCCGTGCTTCCCTTTTTGCCAGGCGAAGCGTTGAAGGTCGCCGCGGCCGCAGGAATCGCAACGGGCGCGAATCGCCTGCGCCGCGCAAATTAGCCATCGCATCCAACTAAGCGTGGATTCATCTCTCAGTTTTCTGTTGAAAGGACGTACCGTTTCGTGAGTCAACCGCAGTCCGATTCCGTTGCCGCAGCCGATCTTCGCCACATCACCATCGCTCACAGCCCTGATTCCGACGACGCCTTCATGTTCTACGGCCTGGCCACGAACAAGATCCGCGTTCCCGGCTACCGCTTTACGCATACGCTTACCAACATCGAGACGCTGAACCGCCGCGCGCAGGACGAAGCCTTTTATGACGTGACGGCGATCAGCTTTCACGCCTATCCCTACGTGCAGGAGAACTACACGCTGATGGGCTGCGGCGGCAGCGTGGGCGAGGGCTACGGGCCGATGATCGTCTCCAGCCGCAACCTTTCGACCAGCGATCTCGGCAAGATCAAGATCGCGGTGCCCGGAACGCTCACCACGGCCTATCTCGCGCTGAAGGTTTTCAATCCCGCGCTTGAGACCGAGGTCGTTCCCTTCGATCAGATTATTCCGGCAATTCTTGCGGGCAAGTATGACGCGGGGCTCATTATTCACGAGGGTCAGCTCACTTACTCGCACAGCGGCCTCTACAAAGTTATCGATCTCGGTATCTGGTGGCGCGAAACTACCGGCCTTGTGCTTCCGCTCGGCGGCAACGCCATTCGCCGCTCGCTCGGCGCGGAGCAGCACGCGATTCTCTCGCAGGCGCTGCGCGACAGCATTCAGCACGCGCTCGACCACCGCGAGCAGGCGCTCGAGTATGCCATGCAGTTTGCGCGCGACCTGGACACCACGCTCGCCAGCCGCTTTGTGAGCATGTATGTGAACGAGCGCACGCTGGACTACGGCGCGGACGGTCGCGAGGCCATTCGCAGGCTGCTCGACCTGGGCTACGAGCGCGGCGTCATCTCCGTCAAGCCGAAGGTCGATTTTGTCGATTAACCGATTGCAAACTGCCGGGGGAGGAAAACAATGGTTTCGATTCAACTGGAATACCAGGGTGATCTGCATTGCAGCGCGGTCCACGGCCCGTCGGGAACCACGCTGGCGACCGACGCTCCGAAGGACAACCAGGGACGCGGCGAAAGTTTTTCTCCCACCGACCTGGTTGCCACCGCGCTGGGCAGTTGCATGTTGACGGTCATGGGCATCATGGCGCGCACGCTCAACATCGATATTGCCGGAGTAACAGCATCGGTGGGCAAAGAGATGACCAGCACGCCTCCGCGGAGAATTGAACGGCTGACGGTGAAGATACACGTGCCGCACGCGATCAGCGAAGAGAACCGGCTCAAACTGGAGCGGGCCGCGCACACCTGCCCGGTGCACAAGAGCCTGCACCCGGATGTGCAGATTCCGATCACGTTTACCTGGGGATAATCCGCAAATCCACTTCGCGGTGACGAATGGGTACGCAAAATGCCCCATTGGTCACCGCGTTTTTGCCCGGCTTTCCTGCCGGAATCCCTCAACAAATTCCAATCTAAGCCGATGCAGCTATCGATGAGGTCCGCATCGGATGCTTACTGACCAACAGCCCGTTCTTCTTCTGGCTTCGCACGAGCCCGACCTGCTGCGAAGCGCGGAAGCAGCCCTGCGCGCGACAGGCGCGCGCGTAGAAATCGCTCTCAGCGCGGAGGATGCGCTGGCCCGCATGGCCGCTCCGGCGCCGCTTTCGCCGGTTCTCGATCTTGCGCTCCTTGATCCGCGCCTGCCCGGAATGCCTTTTGCGCAGTTGCTGGCGGCAGCGCGTACAGAGGCAGGCAACCCTCATTTCCCCATTGTCCTGTTCTCAGACACGGCAACGCCGGAATGGACCGACCGGCTGGCCGAAGGCGTGATTGACGATCTGGTTCCCCCTGGCAGCGGGCCGGATTTTCTGCGCCTGCGCGTGGACCGCGCCATGCGCTGGTTCCGGCATAAGCGCGAGCTGGAGCAGTTACGCGAAACCGTGGCGCTCTCCATTGAAACCGATCCTCTCACCGGCGTGCACAATCGCGCCGCGCTGCTTTCGGCGCTCTTCCGCGAGACCGACCGCGCGCAGCGCATGAACACGCCGCTCAGCGCCATTCTTCTGGACATCGACGACTTCGGCCACTGGAACTCGCGGCTGGGCACGGAGACCTGCGACCGCCTGCTGGTGGAAACCGTCGGGCGTGTCACGCGCCTGCTGCGCACCTACGATCTCTTCGGCCGCGCGGGCAAGGACGAGTTCCTTGCCGGCCTGCCCGGATGCAGCGCGGTGAATGCGGTTCTGCTCGCCGAGCGCATCCGCGCCGAGGTTTTCTCACAGCCCTTTCACGCCGCCGGCCACGCCGTTCGCCTTTCAGCCTGCTTCGGCGTGGCAACAAGCGGAGGACGTTCGCCCGTGATCGTGCTGCGCGAAGCCGAAGAGGCGCTGCGGCTGGCCAAGGAAGACGGACCGGAGAGCATTCGCTACGCCGGAGATGAGCTGGGAACAACCCCGAGGCCGGTGACGTTTCTTTCGCCAACCTCGGGCGAAGACCTGCTGGCGTGGTAAGAACAGCACTTGTAGCATTTTCCGGATGGGTATAGACCGAAGCCGCAACAGCCGAGTGGATTTTCCTTCAGGAAAATCCACCTTCACTCTCGCCGGAAGCTCACAGGATTCCAAAAATGCCTTAGAGTTGCAGAGAATCCGCGTGCCGCTCTTCGTCCTCTTTTGTGTCGCGCTCCGTGCCAAGGCTTTCGTCCAATCCAAGGAACTCCTGAAAGACATCGTTCGAAATCAACCGGCCGCGCGCAGTGAGGCTGATACGTTTCCCATCGGTTGCAAGCAGGCCGTCGTGCGCGAGGCGCTCTACGACTTCAAGCGCCGGAGCCATGCGCTCGCGGCCGAATTCGGCTTCTAGCGTGGCAATATCAACGCCCGCGTTCACGCGCAGGCCGAGAAACCATGCTTCTTCGTATTGCCTGTCCGATGAAAGCCACGCAATCTCCGGCGGCTCGTTCCCGTCGAGATACGCCTTCAGATCGTCCGTCGTCTTTGAACGCAGCGCATAGCCGGACTCCGGCTCGATCAGCATCGAAGAAGCATCGAGGCCGAGGCCGAGATACGGACGGCGCTCCCAATAGCGCAGATTGTGGCGCGAGGCATGGCCTGCGCGGCTGAAGTTCGAAATCTCATATTGCCGAAGGCCGGCGGCATCGAGCCGCTCAGCAGCCGTCTCGTACATGCGCGCGATGGCATCGTCGGAAGGCACAAGCCCGGCGTGGTAGCGCGCGCCGCCGGCAAGCATCTCGCGGCCCAGGCGCGAGTCTTCGTCCACTTCCAGCATGTAGACGCTGGCATGAGGAACTCCCGTGTCGAGCAGAATGCTGAGCGATTCATTCCACGAAGCAAAGGTCTGGCCCGCGAGGCCGGCGATCAGATCGATATTCAGATTCGCAATCCCTGCCGCGTGCAATCGCCGTAAATCTTCCATCACGCTCGCGCGGCTGTGCAGGCGTCCGCTCGAATGCGCTTCGCGGTCGATGAAGGACTGCACACCCAGACTGACGCGATTGACGCCGGCGGCGGCAAGCGCTTCGAGCGTAGCGTCGGCAATCTGCGCAGGAGCGCACTCGACGGTGATCTCCGCATCCGGCGCAAGCTGAAACTCTGCGCGCAGCGCGGCAAAGAGTTGCGCGATGAGATCCGGCTCCAGCAGCGAAGGCGTTCCTCCGCCCAGATAAACCGTATCCACAGCGCGCGGCAGATCGACGCCCATCTTCGCGGCCCAGGCTCCGGCGCCGGAAATGTCTTCGATGAGCCGATTTACGTAATGCCCATG
>JASHPD010000005.1 GCA_030038315.1 Acidobacteriaceae bacterium | reverse complement strand
GACGCGGCGGGAACAGACGACGCAATCGACGCGATTGACACCGCTGGCGTAGACAGCGCACGCAGCCGCGTCGATGGGTTCGGCAGCCTCGCCGGCCGCAGCCTCGGAGGCTCGCCGCTGCCCATGGGCTCAGCGGCGAAGCCGAGGGATGTGCCGCCGCCCGGGCGCTCGTTCATGGAACCCGCCGAGCCGGAAAGCGAGTCCTCCGGCGGCCAGCGCGCTATCAGCGTTTTGAAGCAGGCGCTGCCTCTGGTCCAGAAGCTGCTCCCGCTCATCGACGGCAACATCGCCATGGCGCTGGGCAATCTGCTGGCTCCACGGCCACAAGGCCAGGCGCAGGTGGACCTCGCGCCGCTCGAATCGCAGGTGAACAGGATGCAAGCGCTGCATCACGACCTGCGCGGCCACATTGCCGAGCACAACACCTCCCTCAGGCGCGTCGAAGACCAGTTGGAGATGGTCAAGGAAGCCTCCGACCGCAATACACTCGAACAGCAGGAGATGATGGAGGATTTGCGCGCCATCGGGAACAAGGTGAACCTCTTCGCGGCAATTCTCTTCGGATTGCTGCTGGTTTCCGTCCTTCTCAATTTGTTCCTGTTCATGCACATCCGGCAGGTTCTTCCATAGCCCTTGAGCACGGCGGAGCAGAGAGCACGATGGCGTTCTGGAACACTTTAAAGCGCTCGGAACCGGCAGCTCGGCCCGCATCGTTCCCCGCATCGTTCCAGGACATCATCGATTCCGCCGGGCCGATGGTGCTGGTCGTCGGGCTGGATGGAAGCACCCTGCACATCAATCCCGCCTGTGAGCGCCTGCTGGGCTACCATGCCGCGGAGCTGATTGGCAAAGCGCAGGCGCTCACCATGCTGGCCCCGGGCGAAGGCAGGCGGATTGTGAACGAGATCCTGAGGCTGGCTGGAATTGAAATCCATCCCGGCTGGACTCCGGAAATGCGCGCGACGGCGACCATGCAAGCGATGCAGGCGCTGCCTCCCAGCCATGTTCCCAGCTTTGAGACGCTCTGCCGCCGGAAAGATGGAAGCACTTTTCCGGCCACCGTGCATATCTCGGCCTTGCGCGACGGCAATGGAACCATGCAGGGACTTGTCGTCATTAGCTTGGATCAGACGGCAACGCAGGGCCAGCCGCTGGACGCGCGTGAATCCCAGGAGCGATACCGCGACCTGTTTGAAAACTCCAGTGAGATGATTGCCACGCTCAGCCCCGGCGGCAAGTTTCTCTTTGCCAACCGCTCCTGGCAACAGGTTTTCGGCATCAAGCCGGAGGAGTTACTCGCGCTGCGCGCGTTTGAAGATGTCTTCAGCGCGGATTGCCGCGCCGAAACTGCCCTGCTCTTTCATCAGGCGCTGAATGGCGAAATCGTGGACCGCGTCCCGCTGCGCAGCTCCACCGAAGATGGCCGCGTGCTGGAGCTTGAGCTGAGCCTGAGCCGCCGCCAGAAGGTCGGCAAACCTCTCGCCGTGCGCTGCCTGCTCCGCGACGTAACGCAGCAGAAACAGCGCGAGCACAGGCTTGCGCTGCAACTGGCGGTAAGCCAGATCGTGAAAGAAAGCACCACGATGGAAACCGCGGCCAACAAGATTCTGGAAGCGATCTGTGTCTCGCAGCGGTGGGATCTCGGCTTCCTGTGGCGGGCTGACGCCGAGACGCGCAAGCTGTCCTACTCCGAAGCATGGGGTTTGCCCGGACACAATGAAGACGACATGATTCAGTCCAGCCTGAGCGCGATCCTGGGGCTGGAGAGCGCATTGGCCGGACGCTCCTGGAGGGAAGGCCGGGCGGTCTGGATCTCCGACCTCGCCGCCGCGCCGCACGATCCGCGCATCCAGGCCGCAGTGCGGCGCGGCATGGGATCGGCGCTGGCCGTTCCCGTGCGGGAAGGAAACAACATTCTCGCGGTCCTTGAATTTTACAGCAGGTGGCGCCTGCGGGAGGATCAGGACCAGGTCTCCTCAGTGGAAACCGTGGCCGCGCCGCTTGGCCAGATGCTGGCGCGCACGCGCGAAAAAGGCCGCGCGGAGGAGCTCTACCGGCAGCAGGAGGTTCTGCTCAACACCGTCGCTGACGGCATCTGCGGGCTCGATAAGCTCGGCACGGTAACCTTTGCGAACCCAGCCGCGGCATCGCTGCTGGGCACGCCGGCAACCAGCCTCGCGGGCAGGCCGATTCACAGCCTTCTTCATCCGGACGGACAATGCGGCGCGGAATGCCCGCTGCGCCGGATTTTTGAAAGCCGGACCACCCAGTCCGGCGAAGACACTGTCTTTCGCGCCGACGGCACTTCCTTCCCCTGCGAATATGTCCTGACGCCGATTCTCGATCATGGCCGCTTTGCCGGTTCCGTGCTGAGCTTTCACGACATCAGCCACCGCTACGCACTCGACCGCATGAAAAACGAGTTCATCGCAACGGTAAGCCACGAGCTGCGCACCCCGCTCACTTCCATTCGCGGCGCGCTCGGCCTGCTCTCTTCCGGAATGCTCGGCACGGTAGAGGAAAAAGCCGCCGGCCTGCTGCGCATCGCCATGACCAACTCGGAGCGCCTTGTGCGCCTGATTAACGACATTCTCGATCTAGAGCGCATCCGAAGCAGCCGCGCAGAGGCTACACTCGGCCCGGTGCAGCTTGGCGAAGTCGTGCGGCAATCCATCGACGGCCTTCACCCCATGGCGGAAGCCGCCGGCGTGCAGTTGCTCCATGACGATACACAAGCTGAAGTCACAGGCGACGCCGACCGCCTCTTGCAGGTTCTCACCAATCTGCTCTCGAATGCCATCAAATTTTCTCCCGCCCATTCGGCGGTTTCCATTCTGATGACGCCGGATACGAACGGTGTTACGCTCTCTGTGATCGATCAGGGCCGCGGCATTCCCGCCAATATGCTGGAATCGATCTTCGACAGGTTCCGTCAGGTGGACTCATCCGACGCGCGCGAAAAAGGCGGCAGCGGCCTCGGCCTTGCCATCTGCCGGACCATCGTCGAACAGCACGGCGGCCGCATCTGGGCGGAGCGGAACCCCGTCCGCGGATCGACCTTCCGCATCTTTCTTCCCTTCCGGCGGGAGCTTTCCACTCCAGCAGACAACACCACAGCCGCGCACACAGGCGGCTGAGCAAAGGTCCACGAACCATGCCGCATCGCATCCTGATTATCGACGACGAGGAAGATATTCGCGCCGTGGCTTCGCTGAGCCTGGAAACCGTGGCCGGCTGGGAAGTGGCCCTCGCCAGTTCCGGCGCCCAGGGCCTGGCGCGGGCTGAGAGCCTGCAACCCGAAGCCATTCTGCTCGATGTGATGATGCCCGGCATGGATGGCCCTGCAACCCTCCGTGCGCTGCGGGGCAATCCACGCACCGCGCGGATTCCCGTGCTGATGCTCACGGCAAAAGTGCAACGAAGCGAACAGACGCAAATGCTGGAGCTTGGCGCAAAAGCCGTTCTCGAAAAACCTTTCGATCCCTTGACGCTGGCCGCGCAGATTGCCGATATTCTGGGCTGGAGCTGAAACTGAGCTAAGCACGATGCCGGAAAACTTCCCCCGCCAACCCGAATGGAACGACGCTCTCGACCGTTTGTGGGCTCAGCATCTTCCCACCATCGAAGCGCGCGTAGCCATACTGGAATTAACCGCGGCAGCACTCGGTCACCGCGAGATTAAAAGCGAAGAGCGCGCTGCAGCCAACAGCGCCGCACACAAACTCGCCGGGGTGCTGGGGACCTTCGGATTGACGAAGGGCACGGTGTTGGCGCGTGAAGCCGAAATCCTCTACTCCGGCGATCCCGGCGCCGACCCTGCCGACACCGCCACGCTGGCCCGGATCGCCGCCGAACTCAAGGCCATCGTTGCCGGCAGGCAGTAGCAATTACACTCAAAAAGATGATTCGGCACGAGCCCAATCACGATCCTCATCCCGATTCCAGTCCGGCTCAACTCGCACTGCTTTTCGAGAGTCCCGGCGCAGGCCGCCGTATCTGGCCGGTGCACGAGCTTGTGGGCCGCGTGCGCGAGCTGATGGAGCAGGAGTTCGGCGATCTCTGGGTCGAAGGCGAAATCTCCAACCTGCGCCCTGCCGCTTCCGGCCATCTCTACTTCACGCTCAAGGATGAAGACGCGCAACTGCCCGTCGTGCTCTTCCGCAAATTCGCGTCGCTGCTTCGTTTTCAAGCCAAAGATGGATTGCATGTGCTGGCGCGCGGCCGCATCAGCGTCTACGATCAGCGCGGCCAGTTGCAGCTTGTGGCGGAAACCATGGAGCCTGTCGGCGCAGGCTCGCTGCAGCTCGCCTTCGAGCAGTTACGCGACAAGCTGAAAGCTGAAGGGCTCTTCGACCTCTCGCGCAAACGTCCGCTGCCCGCTTTTCCGCGTGCCGTCGGCATCGTCACTTCGCCCACCGGCGCCGTCATCCGCGACTTTCTCAATGTAGCCGGCCGCCGGCATACCGGCCTCAACATTCTTCTCGCACCCGCAACGGTGCAGGGTGAAAATGCTCTCGAAGAAATTGAAGCCGCAATCGCAAACCTGAACGCATCCGGCCTCGTCGATCTCATCGTAGTGGCGCGCGGCGGAGGATCGCTTGAAGATCTCGCCGCTTTTAACAGCGAGCGCGTGGCGCGCGCCATCGCCGCTTCACATCTGCCCGTTGTCTCCGCCGTCGGCCATGAGACGGATTTCACCATCGCGGACTTCGTAGCCGACCTGCGCGCGCCCACGCCTTCTGCCGCGGCGGAGCTTATCACGGAGGCACAGCACAACATCGGCGAGCATCTTGCCCTGTTGACGCGCCGCATGGAGCGAGCCGCGCAGTTCCAGCTCTTGCAGGCGCGCCAGCGCATGGCGCACGTGCGCATGGAAAGCGTTGAAGCGCGCATGACTATGCTCCTGCTCCGGCTCTCGCAGCGCCTGGACGACATAGGCATCCGTATGGAAGAAACCAGCGGCGCGCAGCTTCGCGAGCATCAGCGTCGCGTGGACAGGCTCACAGCCTCAGTGCTGCAACACGACCCGGGACGGCAGATTGTTCTCGCGCGTCAAACCATCCTCACGGCCCGCGAACGGCTTCGGCGAGTGTCGGAACATAAACTATACGCAAGACGCTCCCAGCTCAACGCACTGCACGCGCGGCTTCACGCACTTTCTCCATTGGCCGTACTGGACCGCGGCTACGCGCTGGTATTGGACGCGCAGGGCGGCTTGATTCACTCGGTAAAACAGGCCGAGCCCGGAGAAACCGTGCAAACGCGCTTGAGCGACGGCACATTCACCAGCCGCGTAGAAGCAACAAAACCTTTCAAGCAGGGGAAAAAACGGAAACAATGAGCGCATCTATGGAACGCAAACACTCCGGGGCACGGAAACTCTTTGGCACCGACGGCATTCGCGCAATTGCGGGCGAAGCCCCGCTCGACGCGGCCACAATCTACGCAACCGGTCTTGCCCTCGGCCATTCCCTTGCTGCAAAAACATCGAATCCCCGCGTCATTCTCGGCCGCGATACGCGCGAGTCGGGCCCGTGGATCGCGGCAACCATCGCCGCGGGCCTTCGCGAAGCCGGCGTCACCGTCGAGAGCGCCGGAACTGTCCCCACGCCGGCCATCGCGCTGCTTACGCGCAAGCATGGCTTTCACGCCGGCATTGTCATCTCCGCCTCGCACAACCCCTGGCGCGACAACGGCATCAAACTCTTCGGCGGCGACGGATTCAAGCTGCCCGATGCGGTCGAGCTCGCCATCGAAGAGGAAATTCTGCATCACGCCGGTTCGGCTACCGCGCCCGATCCATCCACTCTTCCCGCCATTGCGGGCAACTCCGCTTATAAGCTCGACTACATCCAGTTTCTTCTCGACAGCGTCCCTGGACTCAACCTGAAAGGCAGGAACATCGTCGTCGATTGCGCCAACGGCGCCGCCGCATCCATAGCACCGTCGCTTTTCCGCCCACTCGGCGGCAACATAACTCTGCTCAACATCACGCCCGACGGCCGCAACATCAACGATAACTGCGGCGCGCTCTATCCGCAGTGGGTTGCGGCGCAGGTTAAGGAACGCGGAGCCGGCCTCGGCATCACCTTTGACGGCGATGCCGACCGCTGCATGTTGGCCGGCCCGCACGGAAACATCATCAACGGCGACGCCATTCTTCTCATCGTGGCGCGCGACATGCAGGCACGCGGACTGCTCACCGGCAACGTGGCCGTTGCAACCGCCATGTCCAACATGGGCCTGGAAGCAGCACTGAAGCGCTCCGGCATCAAGATGCTGCGCGCCTCCGTAGGCGACCGTTACGTGCTCGAAATGATGCAGAAGCACAACGCCGCGCTCGGCGGCGAGCAGTCCGGCCATATTCTCTTTCCGCATCTCTCCACAACCGGAGATGGCTTGCTCACCGCGCTCGTCGTTCTCGATCTCATCGCGCGCAGCGGCAAGACTATCGACGAGCTCACCGCGGACCTGAAGGTCTTTCCGCAAGTTATTGTCAACGTCAAGGTGCGCGAAAAGAAGCCGCTCGAATCCATTCCTTCCGTCGCTGAAAAAATTCGCGCGGCCGAAGATGAATTGCAGGATTCAGGCCGCGTCGTCATTCGCTACTCCGGCACTGAGCCGCTTGCCCGTGTCATGATCGAAGCCGAAAGCGAAGAAGCCATGCGCCGCAACGCCGATGCCATCGCCGGCGCTATCCGCGCCGAGCTTGGAGCCTGACCCGAAGTTGTTTTTGCGTTATAGGTCGCGCCAGTTCGGCCCAAAGCCAAGATCCGCCACCAGCGGCACGCTGATCTTCACCACGCCTTCCATCTCCGCGCGCACCAGCGCGGCAACCTCATCGCGCTCTGCATCCGGAACCTCGAAGAGCAGTTCGTCATGAACCTGCAGCACCATGCGTGTCTTTAATTTCCGCTCGGTGAGCTTGCGATCAATGGAGATCATCGCCAGCTTGATAAGATCAGCAGCCGTCCCCTGCAGCGGTGAGTTGATCGCAGTGCGCTCCGCAAAGCCGCGCTGGTTGGGATTGCGGCTTTCGATATCCGGAATAGGCCGTACGCGTCCAAACATCGTGCACACGCTTCCCTTCTGCCGCGTCTCGGCTAACGTCTTCTCAATAAACGCATGAACCCCTTGGTAGCGCGCAAAATAGCGGTCGATGTAAGCGCGAGCCTCCGCCTGCGGAATCCCAAGCTGCGTGGCCAATCCAAACGGTGAGATGCCATAAACAATGCCGAAGTTGACGGCCTTGGCGCGATTGCGCGTCACCTTGTCCATCGTCTCGGCCGGCACGCCAAAAACCTCGCTCGCCGTAAGCGTATGAATGTCCTCACCGTTTTGGTAAGCGCGCGTCAGCAGCGGATCGCCGCTGAAATACGCCAGCAGGCGCAGCTCAATCTGCGAGTAGTCCGCCGAGAGCAGTTGCGTGCCAGGAGCAGCCACAAAGGCCGCACGAATCTCGCGCCCAAGCTCCGTGCGTACAGGAATATTCTGCAAATTCGGATTGATCGAAGAAAGCCGTCCCGTCGCCGTGGCCGCGGACTGAAACGTCGTATGCACTCGCGAATCCGCATCTGCCAGCAGCGGCAGCGCATCCACATACACCGACTTGAGCTTGGAAATATGGCGATATTCCAGCACAAGCCGGGGAACCTCATGTTTTTCCGCAAGCTGCTCCAGCACATCCTGCGCCGTGGAGACGGATTTGCTCTTGCCGCGCGCCGCCGGAGCAGGCAGGCCGAGATCCGTGAAAAGCACCGTGCCAAGCTGCTTTGGCGAATTGATATTGAACCGCCGCCCGGCAAGCTCGAAGATACGCTCTCCTATCCGATCAATCTCAGTGCCAAAGCGTGCGGAAAGCTTGTGGAGCGCAGCCTTGTCTATGCGGATACCAACACGCTCCATGCGATAAAGCACCGGCGCAAGGGGAAGATCGATCTCCTCATAAACGCGCATCACGCCATGCTCCTCAGCGTCGGCGCGCAGAGCCGGAACCAGCGCATGAACCACTGCAGCAGACTCCGGCAGCGAGGACGGCGGCGCATGATGGTTGCGCGCGGCAACATCCGCAATCGACTGCGTCGAGTGCGTCGAGTGCGTCGGATTAAGCGCGTAAGAAAGCAGCATCGTGTCATCCGCAGGCCCGCGCAGCTCCACGCCGGCATCCTGCAGAAGGTGCATCGAGGCCTTCAGGTCGTGAACGCGCTTGGACACGGAGGCATCTCCCAAAAGCGCGCGCAGCTCATGCGTAAGAGTCAGCGCAAGCGCCGTTCCCTGCTCTGCGCAAACGCCAACCGTGAAGTGATTCTTGCGCTCGGCTGCCTCGGCTGCTTCCAGCAGTGAGAGCGTGCGCGGTTCCGTTGATTCTTCATCCTCTTCCGCAAGAACAGGCGTGGCTGCATTCACTGCAAATGCAAAGCCATACTTCTTTGCCGCCGCATAAAATGCGGCCGCCTGCTTTTCAGTCGGCTCGTTAATCAGCTCCACCCTGGCCGCAGCGGAAGCAGGCGCAAGCTCCCTCAGCATCGAGGTAAATTCCAGCTCTGTAAACAGCTCGCGGCAGGCTTCAAGATTCGGCTCCTGCGTCTGCATCGCATCCAGGTCAAGATCAACCGGCACACTGCAATGAATCGTGACCAGCTCTTTTGAAAGTAGCACCGCATCCCGGTTCTGTTCCAGTGACTCACGGTAGCTCTTGCGCTTGACCTCCGCAGCGCGGTCAAGCACAGCTTCAACGCTGCCAAATTCCTTAATGAGATCAACGCTTCCTTTGTCGCCAATGCCCGGCGCTCCCGGCACATTGTCAATCGCATCGCCGCGCAACGCCATCACATCCACAACCTTTTCCGGCGGCACGCCAAGGGTCTCCGTTACCCCCGCCGCATCCAGAATCAGATTGTCCTTCTGCGGATTGAGAATTTTCACATGCTCGTTGACAAGCTGCATCATGTCCTTGTCGCCGGAAACGATGAAGACCTCGTGCTCCTGCTCCGAAGCCTGTCGTGCAAGCGTTCCGATCACATCATCCGCCTCAAATCCTTCCGCCTCAAGGATGGGAATGCGAAAGGCTCCGAGCGAGCGGCGAATGTATGGAATCTGCCGGCGCAAATCCTCCGGCATGGCCTCGCGCTTGGCCTTGTAGCCCTCGTAGCTCACCTCTTCAAAACTCTGCGACCTGGCATTCCATTTACGCAGCGTTCCGATGGCCTGCGCACGGTCGTCACGGAAAACCTTGCCGCTCACGTCGAAGACCGCGGCAAAATAATGCGGCGCAAAATCCTGGCGCAGCTTCTTAATCATGTTCACAAAAACGTAAGTGGCCGCGGTGGGCAGGCCGGAGCGCGTAGACATGGGACGGCTGCGCTGCATGGCGTGATAGGCGCGAAAGATAAACGCCATCGAGTCGAGCAGGAAGACGGGCGGTTTGGCTTGGTCTGGCACGTTCGTAAGTGTATCAGTGCAGGAACATGCAGTCGCCGTAGCTAAAGAACCGGTAGCGCGATGCAACAGCATGACGATACGCCGCAAGAACCCGCTCACGCCCCGCAAAAGCGCTGACTAGCATCAGTAGGCTCGACTGCGGCAGATGGAAGTTCGTAAGCAATGCGCCGACAAGGCGGAATTCAAAACCCGGCGAGATGAAAATCTGCGTCGTGCCGGAGTGCGATTCGAGCGGCTCTCCTGCAGCCATAAGCGCACAGTGCTCCAGCGTGCGCACCACAGTAGTGCCCACGGCCACGATGCGCCGGCCTTCCGCAACCGCACGATTGATAGCGCCGGCGGTCTCGGCGCTCAGCGTATAGCGCTCACGATGAAGATGCACCTCGTCCACGCGCTCAACGCGAAGAGGCGCAAAGGTACCGAGTCCCACATGCAGAGTGACACGCGCAATTTCAACTCCGCGGGCAGCAAGATTCTCCAGCATGGCCGGCGTAAAGTGCAGGCCTGCCGTCGGCGCGGCCACAGAGCCTCGCTCGCGCGAAAACACCGTTTGATAGCGCTCGCGGTCCACATCGGCGTCGTCGCGATGAATGTACGGCGGCAGCGGTATATGGCCGATGCGCTCAAGCGCCGCAAAAAAATCCTCCACCGGCGCGAACTGCAACAGGCGCTCGCCAAACTCGCCGCGCTCCAACACGTCCGCTTCCAGCTCAATCCTTCCCGATACCGCCGGGAAAACAAGGCGCTCACCAACGGCAACTTTCCTTCCTGGCCTGACGAGAGCGCGCCAACGATTCTCGCCTTCCGGCTCAGTCAGCATCACTTCAATCCGGCCGGTAGAAGCCTCGTGGTCACGGATCGTAGTACGGTGCGCATACAATCGCGCCGGAATCACGCGGCTATCATTCAGCACAAGCAGATCTCCGGGCCTGAGCTGCGATGGAAACTCCGCAAATGCCGCGTCTTGCAGCACACCGGCAGCGCGATCCACCACTAACATGCGGCTCGCACCGCGTTCTGCCGGCGGTTGCTGCGCAATCAGCTCCTGCGGCAGGTCAAAACCGAAGTCCGCAACGCGCAGGTCACGGTTCGTCGCGCGCTTCCCGCTCATGCTTCCGCCTTGTGAAAATAACTCAGCGCGCGAAGGCGCGCAGTTTCAATCGCGGCATTCAGCTCCCCACGCTTCTGCTCAAGCTGCTCTGCAGGCAGATCGGCTGGAACGCGCGTCCACGGTCCCCAGCTCACCACAATGCGCGTAAACGGCTTGGGCACCAGAAAGCGGTCCCACGAGCTCATCACCCACGCGTGCTCCGGCTCCAGGTGAAATGCGCCAATCGGCGCGCCAGTGAGCTGTGCCAGCTTAATCGGCCCCATCTTTGTCTGGTAGATCGGCCCGCGCGGACCATCTGCGGTAAAGATCGCAGGCTTGCCGTCTTCAAGAACCTGCCTGAGCCCGAGCAATCCTTCGCGGCCCGCGCGCGAGCTGGACCCACGCGCCGCATCAAAGCCAAACATGCGCAGGATGTGCGTAATCAGCTCGCCGTCAAAACTACGGCTGATAAGAATTACCGCGTTTGTTCGACGGAAATAGTGCGCACATGGCAGTACACACTGATGCCAGAAGCAATAAATCTCTCCGCCGGCCTTCTGCCCAAAGAGAACAGGAGTGACGCCTTCTTCCGCAACGACCTCATAACGCCACGTAAGCCCCACAAGCCAGAGCAACGCCCAGACAATGCGCGGCACAATGGCGAGAACGATACGCTGGCTCAGCGTGAATTGTGTTTCAGTCTCTTGCGTCACTTACAAGATTTTAGCTGTAGCGCAGCCAGCGCAGCAGCTCCGGCAACGTGGCCCGCTTGCCGTACATGAGGATGCCGACGCGGTAGAGCTTGGCGGAGACCCAGAGAACTGCGGCGACGCTTGCGATCATCAGCGCGATCGAGGCGACGAATTGCCATACAGGCGGAGTTTGCGCGCCCATGCGAAGCATCATAACGATGGGCGCGGTGGCGGGAAAGAGCGAAACGGCGATGGAAATAACGGAATTAGGGTCGTTGATAATCAGCCAGACGAGCGAGAAGCTGATCCAGATAGGAATCGCGGCGAGCGGCGTGTACATTTGGAGCTCCTGCTCGGTTTCACAGGATGCGGAGAGGCCCGCAAAAAGCGAGGAATAGAGCAGATAACCGAGAAGGAAGTAGACGGCGAAGAGGATTCCTTCCACCAGAGAGACGTGAATGGAGAGCTGGCCGGACATGACAGCGACGACGGCCAGATACGAAGCGGCAGCGGCGCCGATGACGCCCCAGATGGCGAGCTGCGTTAGACCAACGGCGCCAACGCCGACGAGTTTGCCGGCGAGCATATCGCTGGCTTTGGCAGACGCAAGCATGACCTCAAAGATGCGGGAGGTTTTCTCCTGAATGATGGATCGGCCCACGTTGATGCCATAAATCATGGTGACCATGGAGAGCATGATGGCCATGATGTAGCCCTTGAGGTAAGAACCGATGCCGTTGCTCTTAACCTCTTTGCCCGTCTTGTCGACTTGAAGCGTCTCAATGGAGACCGTCTTCATGACAACGTCAATATCCGCCTTGCTCATGCCGCGCGCGGTGAGGCGACGGACAGAAAGGGCATGGTTGAGCGCCGATTCCAGCCTGCTGGCGACAACAATGTCTCCGGAGGATTGCGATGTGTAAGTGGCGGTGATTTTGCCAGGCGTGCCGGCGTCGATCCATAACAGACCATCCACTTCTTTGCTCCGCACCTTATCTACAAGGCTGTCACGCTCAGACGGCGAGGACGGCACGACTACGTCGACCGTGGTCTTTGAGTCCTTGTCCTTTGTGAGCTGCGATTGGATATCGGTGGCAAGCTGTGCGTCTGTCGTAGCCACAAGGACGTGCTTGCCCACGCCGGAATTTTTGCCGGCAAAGACGGAAATGGCGATGACGACGGCGAAGGCGAGCGGGACAAGGATCGTGGACATGCGGAAGGCGCGCCCGCGGATCTGCTCAAGGTATTCACGCTTCGCGATGAGAAGAATGTTACGCATCGGCCTTGCCCCCCACAGTCTGGATAAAGATTTCTTCAAGCGACGGCTCAACCAGCTCAAAGCGGTAGATGGTGGCCTTGGCCGCGGCCTCATGCAACAGTTTCTGCGCGTCTCCGTTGGGCTTGAGCTTGATTTCGGCGTGACCGGAGTAGTTGTTTGCCTCGGCAATTTCGGAGCTCTGGAGGAATGAGGCGTCGCCTTCAAACTCGATAATGACGCGGTTACGCTCGTAGCGGGATTTGATTTCTCGGACTCGCCCGGCAAGTACGGCCTCGCCTTTGTTCACAAGGCAGATCGAGTCGCAGAGCTTCTCTACCTGGTCCATGCGGTGCGTGGAAAAAAGAATCGCCCGTCCCTGATCCTTCAGATCCAGGAGCGTGCGCTCCAGCAGCGTGGCGTTGACAGGATCAAGGCCTGCGAATGGCTCATCCATCACAATCAGGCCCGGATCATGCAGCAGGGACGAGATGAACTGAATCTTCTGCTGCATTCCTTTGGAAAGCTCTTCAGTCTTCTTGTGCAGCGCGTCGGCGATTTCCAACCGCTTGGCCCAGTTCACCGCGCGCGTCTGCGCATCTGTCGAAGAAACGCCATGAAGCTGGCCGAAGAAAATAAGCTGGTCGATGACTTTCATCTTCTTGTAGAGGCCACGCTCTTCCGGCAGATAGCCGACGCGCTCAAGGCTTTTGCGCCCAAACGGCTTGTCGAAAAGGCTTACCCGGCCGGAGTCCGGTATCGTGATGCCCATCATCATGCGGATGGAGCTGGTCTTTCCCGCACCGTTAGGGCCGAGCAGGCCGAACATCTGGCCGGCTTCAATGGACAGGCTCAGATTGTTCACGGCCACTTTGCTTTCGTAGACCTTCGTTACTCCCGCGAGTTCGACTACAGGCATGGATTCTCCCGAGGATATGCAGCTTTGGACAGATGGATACTTTGCTTCGAAGGGAACAAACTGCGTGCAGTGTAGCAAAAACCTCACCGGGTGCAGAACCCCTGATAGAGATACGGCGCAGCGCGAAATTCGTTCCCGCTCCTCTACAGAATGGACGAAATGCGCTGAAGAGCGGGAACATCCTGCTAGAGCAGCTTCATTTCGTCCGGGTCCCAGCGCACAACCTGCCCGCGAGCGATGCTGAGATTCGACAACAGCGCGGCTCCCGCGGCACGGTAGCCGAAAACAGCATCTTCCACCACAGGCTGCCGCGAGCGAACCGAAGCAAAAAAGTTCTTCAGGTGGTCGTAGCTGTCACTGTATCCCTTCGGCGGAACATATTTTTCCGTAGCGGCAAGCGATTCCGTACCGGAGTGCGGCGGATATTTCGCATTGTAAGCGGCGATAATCTCCTTCTGCATCGCCTCCGGGAAGGTATAAACCGTGTAGCCCGGCGCCGTCTCGCGCGGAACGCGCGTCAGAGTGAGCCCATCCCAGCCAATCTCCATTGTGCCTTCGGAGCCGGTAAACACAAGGCTTTCGCTCTCCTGCCCGCCGTCCACAAAATTCACATGCAGGCTCAGGTTGAAGCCTTCGCGATAGTCGAAGAGCCCCAGCACAACATCGTCCGCGTCGCGCCCGTCTTTCCAGTAGCGCAGCGCCCCGGTAGCCAGTGCGCGCGTCGGCCCATGCGAGCCGGTAATGAAATGCGTGCCGCTGAAGAGATGTACAAAAAGATCGCCGGCAACGCCGCTACCATACGCCTTCCACTTGCGCCACTGGAAAAAATGCTCCGCGCTGAACGGAATCTTCGGCGCCGTGCCAAGAAAGCGCGGCCAGTCGCAGGTTTCCGTAGACGCATCCGGCGGGACCGTGTAATTCCATGCGCCAATCGAAGAGTTGCGGTCCCAGTAAGCCGTAACCATGTTGAGCTGGCCAATCACTCCGGCAGCCAGAAGCTCCTTAGCCTTGCCATAGATGATGTTGCTGACGCGCTGGCTGCCGATCTGCAAAATCCGCCTGGTCTGCCGCGATGTCTCGATCATCACCGGTCCATCAGCATACAAATGAATCATCGGCTTTTCGCAATAAACATCCTTGCCCGCCTTCATGGCGTCCACCGCCGCCTGCTTGTGCCAGTGGTCGGGCGTGGCAACAATCACCGCATCGATATCCGTGCGGGAAAGAATTTCGTTGTAGTCGCGTGTCGTGAAAAGATCGTTGCCCCAAAGCTCCTTGGAGCGCGCCAGCCGTCCGTCATAGCAGTCGGCCACAGCCACCAGCTTCACGCCGGGAACCTGAATCGCTGTCGCTGTGTCGCCCATGCCCTGCCCGCCCGCGCCGATCAGCGCAATCTGAATGTGATCGTTCGCAGCAACAGGTTTGGCGGCGTCAGGCTCCTGGGCAGGCAGGAGCGGAATGCCGGGAAGCGCGGCTGCTGCCGAAACCGCTCCCGCGGCGCGAAGGAAGTTGCGTCGATTCCAGATAACCATTGCACAGCACTCCACAGTGTGATTTTTTACCGTACTCCACAATAACCCACGCGCCGCGGGAGCCAAACAGATAGTTAAGGCTGCTCGAAGCCTTCGCGTTCCCAAATGCTTTAGCATCCTTGTTGTGACCGGACTCGATACGCAGGTAATGTACGTGCGCGGCGTAGGCCCGCGCGTAGCGGAGCTGCTCGCCGCCAAGGGCATCGCCACCGCCGAAGACCTGCTCTATCACCTGCCTTTTCGCTACGAAGACCGCCAGAATCCGCGCAGCCTCGACGAGTTGAGGCCCGGCGAAATGGCCAGTGTCATCGCCGAGGTGCGCGGCTCGGCACTGCTGCGCACGCGGCGCGCACCCATCTTTGAATTGACCATCGGCCAGGGCCGCCTGGCCATGAAGTGTCTCTGGTTCAATGGAAGCTACCTGCAAGGCAAGTTCCTGGCCGGGCAGACCATCGCCGTCTTCGGCAAAGTCGAGCCGTCGCGCTCCACCAGCAACTTCAAAATGATTCAGCCGCAGTGGGAACTGCTCCCCGATGCCAGCGCCGATGCGGAAACGCTCCTGCTCGAAGTCGGCCGCATCACGCCCGTCTACGAGTCTCTCGGCGGCGCGCGCCTGGCCTCGCGCTGGCAGCGCAAAGTCATCTTCCACCTGCTTGAATCCCTTCACGCGTCCCAGCCCGGCGCAATCCCCGAATGCCTGCCCGCGGCCATGCTCGAGCGCCTCGCGCTTCCCAGCCGCGAGATGGCGCTGCGGGAAGTGCATTTCCCGCCCGAGGGCACGACCATGACCACGCTGCAAGCCTGCAACACACCTGCGTATCGCCGCCTGATCTTCGAAGAATTGTTTTTCCTGGAACTGGGACTGGAGCTCAAGCGCCGCAAATTGCGTGAACGCGCCGGCATCGGTTTTGAAACCAATGAAAAAGTGCGCGAAGCCATCCGCGAAGTTTTGCCGTTCCATCCCACAAATGCGCAAAAACGCGCGCTCGGCGAAATCGTAGCCGACATGAAGCAGCCCACGCCGATGCGCCGCCTGTTGCAGGGCGATGTCGGCTCCGGCAAAACCATCGTTGCGCTCCAGGCCATGCTTGTCGCCATCGAGAACGGCTACCAGGCCGCGCTCATGGCGCCAACTGAGATCCTCGCCACGCAGCATTTCCTCGCCGCGCGCAAGCTGCTCGAACGCTCCTCGCGCAAATACCGCGTCGTACTGCTCACCGGCTCGCTCGACGAAGACCGCAAGCGCTTGAACCGCGCCCTCATCCACCGCGGCGAAGCAAATCTTGTCATCGGCACCCACGCGCTCATCGAAGAAAAAGTCGAGTTCGACCGCCTCGGCCTCGTCGTTGTCGATGAACAGCACCGCTTCGGCGTCCTGCAGCGCTTCCGCCTGATGAAGAAGCCGCATCAAGCCCAGCCCGACGTGCTCGTAATGACCGCCACGCCCATCCCGCGCACACTCGCGCTCTCACTCTACGGCGATCTCGATCTCAGCGTGCTCGACGAGCTTCCACCCGGACGCACGCCCATCCTCACGCGCCGCGTGACCGGCGAGCGCGCCGAAAAGGTATGGGAGTTCGTGCGCAAGCAGGTCAAGCAGGGCCGGCAGGCTTACATCGTCTATCCCGTCATCGAAGGCACGCGCGCCGACCAGCCGGAGCTCGATTTCTCACCCGAGAAAACACAAGCCGCGCAAAGCCTAACAAAGCACGCAACACTCAAAGCCGCAAAGGAAGGCGAAACCGGCGATCTTTTCCCAAAGCTCGCGCCGGAAACCAATCCAAACATAAAATCCAGCCTCAAATCCGCCGTAGAAATGTACGAAAAGCTGCGGACAGGCCCACTGCAAGACCTGCGTATCGGCCTGATTCACGGCCGGCTCGACGCCGACGAAAAAGAAGTCATCATGCGCCGCTTCCAGCGCGGGGAAATCGACGTGCTTGTCTCCACCACTGTCATTGAAGTCGGCGTGGACGTGCCCAACGCAACCATTATGGTTGTCGAACACGCCGAGCGCTTCGGCCTCGCGCAGTTGCACCAGTTGCGCGGCCGCGTCGGACGCGGCGCTGCCAGAAGCTACTGCATCCTGATGACCGGCGCGCGCGTCAGTGAAGACGCAGAAGAACGCCTTAACGCCATGGTGCGCACGCAGGACGGCTTCGAGCTTGCCGACCTCGATCTCTCCATGCGCGGTCCCGGCGAAATCTTCGGAACGCGCCAGGCCGGCCTGCCGGATTTCCGCGTCGCCAACCTCGTGCGCGACCGGAAACTGCTCGAACTGGCCAAGCAGGAGGCCGCGCGATTCGCCAACGCGCCCGCACAGGAATCCGAAGGAACGGAAGCCGAACGCGCGCGCGTGTGGGCCCGCCTCAAAGAAGCCTGGCAGCGCAAATACGGCCTCGTAGAAGCCGGCTAAAGCAAAACCACAGTGGGTACATTTTGAAGTCACAACCGTCCGGTGGATTTTTCCTCAAGAAAAATCTATTTTTCGCTAAGCTGCAAAATAACATGGGGACTGTGGTTTTGCTCTGAGCCTACGGCATCTCTCCCACCTGCGCATCCTTTGCCGATGGGTTTCCGGCAGCCTTTGCCGGAACCGTCTGAATCTCCAGATCCACGCTCGCAATCTCCGCGCCGCAATCGGCAAGCTGATTCCGCGTGCAATGGCACAGCTCTGTAAGACGCAGGTGCCCGCTCTGGCTCAGCTCCACGCCCACGGCAATCAGCATACTGTAAATCTCCACGCATACCTGCCGCTCAAACTCAAACAGAAACGTCACCCGCCCCGTATCGTTTGTCCCGCGGCTCAGCACCCACCCTCCGCAGCCCAGAATCGCGCCCGAGAGCGTGCGCACCAGGTGCGACGGCTCTACACTGGAGACAGCCGTAATCTCCAGCGCCCACGGAATCGTCGGCGCTTTCTCCGGCTCGGATTGTGGAATCCTTAATCTCACTTCCGGTTTATCGGGGCGACACAAGGGGGCCTTGACCGTTGTGCGGGAGTCGAACGATCCATGCCTGTCTTTGAAACAAGTTTTCGCAAGAAATCACAATGTGGCTTGCGCGCACTTCCGCAATCGAGAGAAGTTGCTGGCAGCATTCGACGCAGACGGTCATTAAAACGCCCTCATCTGCTTTGTCTCGGCCTGGGAATCGTGTAGTGTCATAAGCATGATCGTCGGCTCGGGGATTGACCTTGTGGAAATCGAGCGCATCCGGAACTCCGTCAATCGCTTCGGCGAGCGCTTTCTCGACCGCATCTTCACAAAAGCCGAGCAGGCCTACTGCCTGCGCAAGCGCAA
>JASHPD010000040.1 GCA_030038315.1 Acidobacteriaceae bacterium | reverse complement strand
TGAAGATGTGGGTGGGCTTTGGCCCACTTGTCGCGCCACTGGCGCAGGGCGCGGAAGCAGGCGCGGGTTTCGGCTTCGGGAACGCTGAAGGGTGCGATGGTCATGAGGCCGCGCATGTGGAGATGGTGCAGGCCGGGGAGGCGTTCGAGAAGCGCGGCGGCTTCGGCGGATTCGGGATCGAGGCCGACTTTGGTTTCTTCGGGGCTGAGCTTGACTTCGATCAGTACGGGCAGGCGCTTGTGGAGCCTGGCTGCAGCGTCGTTGAGGCGCTCGGCGAGGCGCACGGAATCGAGCGAGTCGATGGCGTCGAAGAGCTCGGCGGCGCGCGTGGATTTGTTCGACTGCAAGTGGCCGATGAGGTGCACCTGGATCGGCTCGTCGGAGCCGGCGAGCGCGCCCTGCTCGCGGTACGGCGCTAGCGCAGGAGATTTTTCCGCGAACTCCTGCACGCGGTTTTCGCCGAAGAGGCGCAGGCCGAGCTTCTCGGCTTCAAGAATCTTCTCGGCCGGGTAGGTCTTGGAGACGGCCATCAATTCAATCTCGCGGCGATGACGGTTGGAGCGCTTGCAGGCGGCGTGAATCGCTTCTTCGAGCTTGGTGAGATTTTCTTTTAACTGCATTGCGCCTTGAGTGGACCTTTTGGGGATGTGATATTCCTGGGTTCGGTTTTAGCGAGCTAGCCGCACTGCGTGCGATAGCAAGTCAGCCGGCAGATGCCCCTTTCATTATCGCGCAATGCGCGAGCGCGCCGACTCCAGCCGCCCGGTAGCGGGAACGTGCTGCACGGCTGCGCCGAGGCCGAAGCGCGGCATGTTGTCATAGACGCATTCGTACTGGCCGGAAGAGACGGTGTAGGTCTCATGCCAGATGCCGACTTTGCCGTTGCCGCCGACGCGGCGGTTGAACTCGGCCCATGCGGGCAGGTGCCTGGCATCGCGGGCGTGGGCGTAGGCGTGGAGATGGTCGAAGCTGCGCCAGTATTGGAGAACGGCTACGCCGCGCCAGTAGAGAAGAAATTCGGCGTGGAGCAGGCCGAGCTCAGGGTCGCGCTTGAGTTCGGCGATCATGGACGGCATGGCGGCGGCTACGCGCGTCCAACTGCGCACGGCAAGCAGGCGGTTAATGCGCATTCCGATGAGGAAGACGACGAACGGCTCGTCGGATTGAGCGGTGTATCGACCGGGGAAGACTGGCATAGGCCTCCGCCTGACAAATCTGCTGAGTTCAATTCTGCCATTCAGGCGGCTCGGGAATGTGAAAACTCCACGCTATTTCGTGCTGCCACTTCCGCTGGAAATCTCGTGCCGTCATTGTCTCGACGATGTTTCCACCGGGCGGATCGACCTCATAGCCCATTACTTGGCACATGATTCCACCCCAAAGGCTCGTACAGGGAACCTCGCTCATCAAGACCAGTGTATGAGTGCCCGTCCATGCTATTGCGGCAAAGTTAAAGTCCTTGTCGTCATGAGACGCGGCGCACACAGTTGGGTCCGCATGCGCCGCGCGGCACGGTGGAAATCTGCGTATCATGTCCGCGAAAGGCATTTTTGCCACATCGATGCTCACAGGGCCGGATTCTGTGATCTGAAAGACCCTGACCGACTCGATATACCCATTCAGATTTCCCGTCAGAGCAACAAACTTCGAATCTGGCGACCACAAAACATCAAAATCAACCCAGTCTGCAGGAATGGGCAAATCCCAATGGCCGGACGCCGTAATGACCTCTATGTCAGGCACGTAGAACTCTATATCTGCACCATATATATCTTTTACCGTGCTGAAAAGTCCGCTGCACGGTTTTAGTTCCATCCTGCGATCGAACCAGAGCCACAGGGCACTTTTGCTTTTGGAAGCACTGTAACGAAACCGAGATCGCCGAACGGGAATAAGTACCCCCGGCCGCGAAAAGCGGCATCGCACAGAACATGAGACACACAAGTGAACAGAGGCGTGGGAGCACGCTATCAGCGTACTCCCCAAACGGGATCACCGCCCATGTTCTTCAAGAAATTTCTCTACTTCGAGGGCAGCCATGCAGCCAGTGCCGGCGGCGGTGATGGCCTGGCGGTAGCGGCGGTCCTGCACGTCGCCGCTGGCGTAGACGCCGGGGACGACGATGCCGTTGCGCGTGGTGAAGACGTTGTTCTGCGTGAGGATGTAGCCGTCGGAGTCGAGATCGATCTGGCCGTGGAACATTTTGGCGTTGGGCTCGTGGCCGATGCCGAGGAAGACGCCGCTCACGGGGAGGATTTCTTCTTCGCCGTTGGCGACGTTCTTGAGGCGCACGCCTTTGACTTCCTTTTCTTCGACGCCGAGGACTTCTTCAATGATGACATTTGTGCGCAGTTCGATCTGCGGATGCGCGATGGCGCGGTCGAGCATGATCTTGCTGGCGCGGAAGTGCTCGCGGCGGTGCAGGATGGTGACCTTGGTGGCGAAGCGCGTGAGAAACAGGGCTTCTTCCATTGCGGAATCGCCGCCGCCGACGACGGCGATCTCAAGGCCGCGGAAGAAGAAGCCGTCGCACGTTGCGCAGCTTGAGACGCCGTGGCCGATGAGCTTCTGCTCGCTCTCAAGGCCGAGCCAGCGAGCGCTGGCGCCGGAAGAGACGATAAGCGTGCGGGTGTGAATCTCGCCGATGGAGGTGCTGAGGCGGAACGGATGCGCGTGCAGGTCGGCGGCGTTGAGGTGGGCGGTCTGAAACTCCGCGCCGAAGCGCTGGGCCTGCTTCCTCATGTTGTCGATCAGCTCGGGGCCTTGAATGCCTTCGGGCCAGCCGGGGAAGTTTTCGACCAGCGTGGTGATGGAAAGCTGGCCGCCGGGTTCGTGGCCTTCGAGCACCAGCGGCTTCAAGCCAGCGCGGGCGGTGTAAATGGCGGCGGTAAGCCCCGAGCAACCGGAGCCAAGGATGACTGTATCGCGTGTCTCGCTCATCAAAAATTTCCTGAAGTCGATTGTACTGGTCTGCACCTGCAGCACCCCCACGTCCCCAAATGCGAGGGACATGGGGCACCCACTTCAGGCTCCCAAGAATAAGATGAGAAACATGGCGAATTTGACTCTTGTGTACGGAATGCGGCTGCTGCCTGAGGGCGAAGTGAAGGAAATCGAGGACGCTACGCTGAAGCTGGTCAACGGCCACGAGGCGCATGTGACGATGCACGTTCTGGAGGGCTCGCGCGAACAGATCGAGGCGCAGCTCAAGCAGAGCCTGGATGCGTTCTTCGATTTTTATCCGGAAATCTGAGCCGTAATCCGAAATATCCCGCCGTTTTCTGTGAGATTTTTCTAATCTTTTTCTGGGTTAGAAAGGTCTCACTCCTGCTTTTTCTGCGAGTGCCCAACGTTTTCGGAGCACTTGCATGTTTCGCCCCGCTTGCAACCGAATCTTTGCCGCCAGCCTGGCGGCGACGGCCGCGCTGGCGCTGCCTTGCGCGCTCCATGCCGGCGGGCCGAAGTACGTGGCCGGGAGCACCTACTTCAACGCGAGCGCGATGGGTGAGCCGCTCTACTGGGCAAATGGGCAGGTGAAGTATTACGTCGATCAGGGCGCGCTGAGCGCGACCGTGACGAATCAGCAGGCTGTGGCGATGGTGGATGCGGCGGCGGCGCTGTGGTCGGCCGTTCCCACGGCGGGCGTGACGCTCACGGACATGGGCTCGCTGGCTGAGGATGTGAACGGGAGCTACATTGCGGTGGGTACAGCCACGGGCGTGACCGCGGGAACGGGATCGGGCAATCCGGTCTTTGCCGCTCCAGCGGATGTTACGCCTTCGGCTACGGGTTTTCCTGTTGCGGTGATCTTTGACGCGGACGGCTCGGTGCTGAACGCGGTGCTGGGGCAGGATGCGAGCGACGCTTCAAGCTGCGATTCGAATGCGGTGACGGTGTGGATGGACAACATCAACCCTGACGCAACAGTGGCGCACGCGGTGATGATCGTCAACGGCCTCTGCACGGCGACCTCGAACCAGCTCGAAATGATGAGCTTTGCGCTGGAGCGCGCGTGGGGGCTGATTCTCGGCCTCGGGTATTCGCAGGTCTATCCCGATGCGGCTGACCAGGGCAACAACGCGGAGATGCAGGCGTGGCCGGTGATGCAGCCGATGATGGGCGACTGCGGCCCCGCGGGCGGTGTCTGCATTCCGAACCCGGGCACACTCAAGCCCGACGACATTGCCGAACTGAACCGCATTTATCCGATCACTTCCGCGAATCTGGCGAGCTATCCGGGCAAGGAGCTTACAGCGGCAAATACGGTTTCCATTCAAGGCTCGATCACCTTTCTGGCCGGGACGGGAATGCAGGGCGTGAATGTGGTGGCCACGCCGCTCGATGCGAGCGGCAATCCGCTCTACGAGTACACGGTGACTGCGGTCTCGGGCGCGTACTTCAGCGGCAACCACGGCAGCGCGGTGACGGGCATGACGGATGCGAACGGCGTTCCGCTCTCGCAGTGGGGCTCGGATGACACGGCGCAACAAGGCGCATTCGACCTGCGCTATATTCCGCTGCCGCCGGGGATGAGTTCGGCCACGTACCAGTTGACCTTTGAGGCAATCGATCCGCTTTATGTTTTGGAGAACACGGTCGGGCCTTACACGGACGGCTCGCCCACGCCTTCGGGAACGCTGAATCCGGTCTCGGTGGCCAATCTTGCTCCCGGCGCATCGCAGACGGTTACCGTGAACGTGACGGATTCGGCGGTGGGCGGCTACGACGACGCGATTTCGACCGAGGCCGCGCCGCGCGTGCTGCCGGCGAGCGGGCTGTGGTCCGGGCGGCTGAGCCAGATTCAACAGGGGGACTGGTTCAATTTTCCGGTGCGCGGCAACCGGCTCTTTACCGTGGTGACGCAGGCCGTGGACGAGCAGGGAGAGCCAAGCTCGACGAAGGCCATGCCGGCGCTGGGCATCTGGGATGCGTTTGATCCCGTGGGCGCGGCGGCGGTGGGCACTGCGCCGGGACTGAACGGCTCGGCGACGGGCGAGAGCTGGCTGCAGGTGACGACCAGCGTGGACGACGTGGTGCGGCTGGGGATTGCCGACATGCGCGGCGACGGGCGGCCGGATTATGCCTACAACGGATGGGTACTTTATGCGGATACCGTCGAGCCGGCGATCCTGCCGGTGTCGGGCGGGCCGATTGTGATTTACGGCATGGGTTTTCGGCCTTCGGATACGGTGACGGTGAACGGCGTGGCGGCGCAGGTGACGAGCATCTCGCCGAACGAGATTACGGCGATTGCGCCGGCGGCGGGGACGGGCGTGACGGGCTCGGTGAATGTGGAAGTGGACGACCTGCCGATTTACAACGCTTCGGCGGTGATCTACGGCGGCGTGAGCTATAACGCGGGAACAGGCGACTCGCTGACACTGGTGACAGCGCCCGAAAATACGGTGCCGATCGGCGTGCCGCTCAGCTTCAGCGTGACGACTTTGAATGCGAATCTCCAGCCGGCGGGCGGGGTTACGGTGACGTACACCGTGACGAGCGGCGCGGCGACGCTGGGCTGCGGGCAGCTTAGCTGCGCGGTGACCGCCGCGGGCGACGGCAGCGCCACGATGACCGTGACGGCAACCGGCAGCGCGCTCGCGGTCGTCACAGCCTCGCTGACCAACGGGGCCGAATTGCAGGCGCACTTTACCGGCGGAACGCCGCCGACGCTGGCCGCGCTTACGCCGCAGCTTTCGGTGGCCGCGGGAGCTTCGGTGGCATGGCCGACGCAGGCCATTGTGCTCAACAACGGCACGCCGGTGGGCGGGCAGGCCGTTGCATGGCAGGCGGCGGCGAGCGGCATTGCCGCAGCAACCACAGCGGCCGTGACCACCGGCACGAGCGGCATTGCCACCAACACGCTGAACGTGGGACCGCTCACTGAAGGCCAGCAGGTGAGCTCGAATGCCTGCCTCAACGGCACTGCTCAGTGCGTAGCCTTTACGGCGCTGGGCGCGCGGGCGGAATACGCGACGGTTGAGCCGGTCTCCGGCACTTCGCAGAGCATGGCGGTGACGGCGACGCCGGCGCAGATTGTGCTGCGCGTGCGCGACATGGACGGCAACCCGATGGCCGGCGGAACGGTGACGCTCTATCAGGCGGTTTATGCGTGGGCTCCGCCGTGCCCGCCGCAGGGACTCTGTGCGCAGGCGGAGCTGCTGGCCACGCAGACTTCGACGGCGGTTTCGGGACTGGACGGCACGGTTACCTTCACTCCGGCGGGGATTCCGGGCGTGGCGACGAATACGATTGGGCTGGCTGCGACCGGAAATACGAGCACGACGAGTATTGCGATTGCGATGAATCCGTAAAAGCAGCTTTTAGCTGTTAGCTCTCAGCTCGGTTGCGGGTATGCGGGCCGGATTGCCTGATTCGACGAAAAGCAACCCGGGGTCCCCATCGACAGTCTTTTCGTCGATGGGGTGGAACTGCAGATCCTTCGACTCCGTCTGGCGCAAAAAGCACGCCAAACTCCGCTCAGGATGACAAATCATTGAGGTTAGCGCGGACAAGCTAAGAGCTAACAGCTAAAAGCTAATCGCTTCCTTGTGCCTTCAGGGTCTCGTCGCGCATCTTTAAAATGGGAGGCGCGATTGACTGAGGAAACCGCTGCACCGCATCGTCTGAATGTTGTTATCGTCGGCGGAGGCTTTGCCGGCATCCACGCGGCAAAGGCCCTCGGCAGGCTGCCGGTCGATGTGACCGTCATCGACCGGCGCAACCACCACACCTTTCAGCCGCTGCTCTACCAGGTGGCGCTGGCGGTGCTTTCGCCGGCGGATATTGCGCAGCCCATTCGCGGCATCCTGCGCGACCAGGAAAACACGCAGGTGCTGATGGATGAGGTCACGGGCATCGACGCGGCCAACAACGCCATTCTGCTGGCCAGCGGCACGCGGCTTTCTTACGATTACCTGCTTCTGGCCACGGGAGCCACGCATTCCTACTTCGGCAAGGACGCGTGGGCCGAGCTGGCTCCGGGGCTCAAGAGCGTTGAGGATGCGACCGAGATGCGGCGGAGGATTCTGCTGGCCTTTGAGCTGGCCGAGCGGCAGATGCAGGAGCACGGCTGGCACCCGCCGCTGAACTTCGTCGTCATCGGAGGCGGACCGACGGGCGTGGAGCTGGCCGGGGCCATCGGCGACATCTCGCGGATTTATCTCAAGCATGATTTCCGCCACATCGATCCGAGCAAGAGCCGCGTGATTCTGCTCGACGGCGGCGAGAGCGTGCTTCAGTCGTATCCGCCGGAGCTTTCCGCGCGCGCGGGCGAAGCGCTGGCCCGCCGCGGCGTGGAGGTGCGCACGCGCAGCCGCGTGACCGGCATCGGCCCGGGATGGGTGGAGGTCGCCAATGCCAAAGGCACGGAGCGCACACAGGCAGCCGTCATCCTATGGGCCGCGGGCGTGCAGGCTTCGCCGCTGGGCAGGCTGCTGGGCGCGCCGGTCGATCCGCGCGGTTGCGTGCTGGTGAATGCTGAGCTGAATCCCGAGGGGATGAAAAACGTCTTTGTGCTGGGCGATCTGGCGCACTTTGAGCAGGGCGGCAAGCAGGTTCCCGGCACAGCGCAGCCGGCCATGCAGATGGGCGACCATGCGGCGCGCGTGATCGAGGCCGATCTGGCAGGCAAGGCGCGGCCGGCGTTCCGTTACTTCGACAAGGGCGACATGGCCACCATTGGCCGCATGGCCGCCGTGGCCAACGTGAAGTGGCCCTTCACGGCGCGCCTGAGCGGTATGCCGGCGTGGCTCACGTGGATCGTGGTGCACGTCTTCTTCCTCATCAGCTTCCGCAGCCGCATGGCGGTCATGGCCTCGTGGGTGTGGAGCTTCTTTACCTTTTCGCGCGGCGTACGGCTGATTACCGGCGATCAGACGCTGCCCGGTTGGCAGGAGCAGGTGGATGCGGGGGAAAAGGCGGGAGAACAAGCTGTCAGCTCTTAGCTTTTAGCTTTTAGCTTTTAGCTCGATTGCGGGAGTATGAGCTGCATCGTGTCACTGGAGAAAAAAGCAACTGCAGATCCTTCGCTGCGCTCAGGATGACAAACTTTGGGATTAGCACAGACAAGCTAAAAGCTAAGAGCTAATAGCTGCTTTCCCATCAAGTAAACTAGGAAAGTCATGCTCGACATGGGATTTGTCCGGAGCAACCTGGCTCTGGTGGAAGAAAAACTGCGCGCGCGTGGAGCGGACCCCGCGGCGCTGCTCGGCGATTTCCGCTCGCTCGACCAGCGGCGGCGCGAGGCGATCACGCAGGCGGAGACGCTGAAGGCACGGCGCAACGAGCTTTCGCAGCAGGTGGGCGCGCTCAAGCGGCAGGGGCAGGATGCCACAGCGCTGATGGATGAGACGCGGGCGCTCAAAGACAAACTCGACGAGCTCGACAAGACCGCGGCCGCGCTCGATGACGAGATGCGGCTTGCGCTCAGCCGCGTACCGAATCTTACACGCGATGAAGTGCCGGAAGGCAAATCCGAAGCCGACAACAAGACCGTGAAGGAGTGGGGCGCGAAGCGCAGCTTCGATTTCGAGCCCAGGCCGCACTGGGAGCTTGGCGAGCAGCTTGGAATTCTCGATCAGGAGCGCGCGGCGAAGCTGAGCGGGGCGCGGTTTGCCGTTTATTACGGCGCGGGTGCGCGGCTTGAGCGAGCGCTCATCAGCTTCATGCTCGACCTGCACACTGCGAAGCATGGTTATACGGAAGTGCTGCCGCCGTTCATGGTGAATTCGAAATCGCTATTCGGCACGGGGCAACTGCCGAAGTTTGCCGAGGATCTTTTTCGCACTTCCGATGCCGACGCTGAGGCCGTGGCGCGCGGCGAGTTCAAGGACGCGGACCACTGGCTGATTCCTACGGCTGAAGTCCCTGTGACGAATCTCTATCGCGATGAGATTCTCGACGAGGCGCGGCTGCCGATTGCGTTTACGGCGTACACGCCGTGCTTTCGCGCTGAGGCCGGCGCCGCGGGCAAGGATACGCGCGGCATCATTCGCCAGCATCAGTTCCAGAAAGTCGAGCTGGTGAAGTTCGTAAAGCCGGAGGACTCCGAAGCGGAGCACGAAAAGCTGACGCGGGACGCGGAAGAGATTCTGGAAGCGCTGGAGCTGCCTTATCGGCGCGTGCTGCTCTGCACGGGCGACACGGGATTTTCTTCGGCCAAGACTTATGATCTCGAAGTCTGGCTGCCGGGCCAGGGGCTTTACCGCGAAATTTCTTCGTGCTCGAACTTTGAGGCCTTTCAGGCGCGGCGCGCGAACATCCGCTACAGAGCCGGGGGCGCGAAAGGCAAGAGCGAGTTTGTGCACACGCTCAACGGCAGCGGGCTGGCCGTGGGGCGCACGTGGCTGGCGATTCTTGAAAACTACCAGCAGGCCGACGGCAGCGTGATGGTTCCGGAAGCGCTGCGGCCCTACATGGGCGGCATGGAAAGGATCGTGCGCCAGCCATGAAGAACAACATCCTGAAGAGCTATTTTTACTGGACCTACTCGCGCGGCAGCTTCCACTATGACGTGATGGTGACGCTGATCCTGGCCTTCATCTTCATCACGCCGCGCCTGTGGGATTACGGCGACAAGCCTCCGAGAATTGGCGGACCGGCGCAACCTATTCAAGTGCAGGGCGACGGCGTGAAAGGGCTCATCCTGACCGTTCCGGCGAGCGAAGTGGCAATGCCGGCCGAGGTCTCCGACTTCAACATGCGCCGCGCCCTCAAGCGCGCCATGCAGCCGGTGACCGGCGATGCGGTGACTATTTCGCGCTGGGAGCTGACCCGCGACGCGAGCGGCAATCCGGTGGCGTGGAAGGTCTGGGCGCACCACTAGCCACCCCAGCACGCAAAGATCGCGTGCCGGGGACCCCGGATTTTGC
>JASHPD010000039.1 GCA_030038315.1 Acidobacteriaceae bacterium | reverse complement strand
GAAGCCGAAGACGCAGGTGGTAGAGGCGCTGGGCGGCGATCACCTGGAGCAGCTCAGGCTGAACGCGCCGGAGGGAAGCCTGACGGTTCCGGCCTCTTCGCTCTTTGTCTTTATCGGCGCGGCTCCGCGCACGGAGTGGCTCCCCGGCGCGATCCGGCGCGATGAGAATGGATTTCTGCTCGCCGGGCCGGATTTGCGGGTGGACGGGAAGATGCCGGCGGAGTGGCGCGAAACGCGCGAGCCGTTTCTGCTGGAGTCGAGCGTTCCGGGGGTTTTTGTGGCGGGCGATGTGCGGCACGGCTCGGTGAAGCGCGTGGCTTCCGCCGTGGGCGAGGGATCGATTGCGATCCAGTTTGTGCACCAGTACCTGGCCAGCTTCTAAGGCATTTTCCGGAATCCTGTGAACTTCCGGCGAGAGGGAAGGTGGATTTTCTTCAAGAAACTGCACTCGACTGTTAGGGCTTCGGTCTATATCAATCCGGAAAATGTTATAGAGCCGAATTCCACGCGACTGAATCGATTTATGCTGCAAAGGTGGGATGCCGATAGGAGACTGTGGCGGGGTAGGCTTCCGGGATAGCGAAGAAGAACGAAAAAACCTGCAAGAAACTGAATCATTTTCCACAACCGCCCCATCCTTCATAAGGAACTTTGAAAGGAGCTTGGAAACACAAAGATGAGCGAAGGCAGCCAAACGGTCCGGACAGAACACGTTCTCTTCAAGGAGGTCGCTCCCCGGATTACCTGTCTTCCCGCATTCGGCGGGGCCGCTGGCGATAAGGCCAGTCCTTATGGCGCCTTTGGCGACAAAACCGTCGATCTTGTTCATGCTCCTGCCGGCGCGGTTCTTGTACACGCAGGCGATTCTCCGCTTGTCTACTGGCTAGTTCTCAAAGGCAAGCTGCGCGCCGAACATGTTGAGCAGGACGGCTCCGTGACGGCGATCGGTTATGCCGATCAGGGCGAGGGCTCCGGGGAATTGCCGCTCATGCACGGCAGAACCAGCGCGATGTTCAGCATCCTGGCCGATGTGGACTCGGAGGTTGTGCGTTTTACGGCCGAGCAGTTCTGGCAGCTTCTGGCGTGCTGCCCGGAGATTCGTACTGTTGCGATCCGCGATATGAGCAATCGCGTGCAGGCGTACCAGGTGGAGGCGCTGCACCGCGAGAAGCTCGTCACGCTGGGCACGCTGGCGGCGGGACTGATGCACGAGCTGCACAACCCCGGCACCGCCGCCAAGCGGGCCGCGGCGACGCTGCGCGAAAACCTCAAGCGGCTGCAGGAGATCAGCCTGCGCCACAGCGCGCAGCCCAAGACCGCCGAGCAGCTTGGCTGCATGAGGAGCCTGCTGGAACACAGCATCCGAAGCTGCCGGATGCAGGCGCTGAGCAGCCTGGACCAGTCCGAGGCCGAAGAGGCGATGTCGGAGTGGCTTTTGAATGCGGGCGTCGAAAACGCCTACGTCATCGGGCCGGCGCTGGTGGAAATGGGCTTTAACGTGGAAGAGCTGCGCTGCGCGCAGACGGCCTTCGACGCCGCCGCGCTTTCCGACACGCTGAACTGGCTGGGCGCGCTGGTTTCCAGCCTTTCGCAGGTGTGCACGATTGAGGAAAGCCTTGAGCGCGTCTCCGACCTGGTGATGGCGGTAAAGAAATTCGCCTACGACAGCCGCGACAATCAGAAGAGAGCGATCGACGTGCATGACAGCCTGCAATCGACGCTGACCATTCTGGGGCACAAGCTGCGCATCAAGCAGCTCAAGGTGGAAAAACGCTTCGACGCCTCGCCTTCGACGATCGAGACCAAGGGCTCCATTCTCGGGCAGGTGTGGACCAACCTGATCGACAACGCGGCGGACGCTTCGCCGGCGAACAGCGAGATCGAGATCGCCACGTGGACGGAGCCGGAATGGCTGGCGGTTTCGATTACCGACCACGGGCACGGCATCCCTGCTGAAGTTCTCCCGCACATCTTTGAGGCTTTCTTTACGACCAAGCCGCAGGGCTCAGGGACGGGTCTTGGATTAGAAATTGTTCATCGCATTGTGACACAGAAGTTCGGCGGGCGCATTGAGGTGGAATCGAAGCCGGGAAATACAACGTTCACGGTGCGGCTGCCGCGGCAGAGCGCTGCGGCGGATGAAAAGACCGCCCAGTCTCAGGCTGCTTCCGCGTAATTTTCTTCTGACATGGCGGCGAGATGATCGCTGCTGATTGAGTTGATTCTCTGCGCCACCTTTGGGGTTGGATGAGTCCCTGCGCGGCTTACCATGCAGAAGCCGGCTGTGAAAGGGCTGCGGGGATTGCGATGAGAGCTTTGGCTTTTGCTGTTTGCGCTGCGCTTGCGCCTGTCTGCATGGGCGCGCAGACGTTCACGTGGCAACCTTCGGCGGGGCATACGCAGATTCCGATCTGGCCGGGCACTGCGCCCGACGCGCGGCCCGATGCCAAGCCGGAGACCGCCGCGAAGGTTGAGCGCGAGCTTGTTGCCGGCAGACCGTGGGTGGCTGTGAGCGATGTTTCACAGCCCACGATGACGGTCTACTCGCCGACGGGAAATAACACGGGCGCGGCGGTGGTGGTTTTTCCCGGCGGCGGCTATGAGATTCTGGCCATTGATCTCGAAGGCTCGGAGGTCTGCGACTGGCTGGCTTCGCGGGGAATCACTTGCGTGCTGCTGAAGTACCGCGTGCCGGCGCCGCGATCGGCTCCGTATTGGGGAGCGTACCCGCAATCGCCGATGGCACTGGAAGACGCGCAGAGGACGATGGGGCTGGTGCGGTTTCACGCCGCTGAGTGGCATATCGATCCGCGTAAGGTCGGCGTGCTTGGGTTCTCGGCGGGCGGGCACCTGGTGGCGGCGATCAGCACGCACTTTGAGCATCGCTTGTATGCGCCGGTGGATGCGGCGGACAGCGAGAGCTGCCGGCCGGATTTTGCCGTGGCGCTTTATCCGGGGCATCTGTGGGTGGACGATAACAGCTTCACGCTGAATCCGAATGTTCCCGTGACCGGCCAGACACCGCCTACATTCTTGCTACAAGCCGAAGACGACCATGTGGACAACGTGAACGACTCGCTGGTGTATTACATTGCGCTCAAAAACGCCGGGGTCCCGGTGGAAATGCACCTTTATGCGCACGGCGGCCATGCTTTCGGGATGCGGCGCACGGAGCAGCCGATTACGGAATGGCCCGAGCTTGTGGAAACATGGCTGCATACGATCGGGGTGCTTGCGCATTAGAACCGTTCTCTTTCTTTAAGTTCCCGGCCATCCTGCCGATAACGCCAAGAGCGGCTCGCGGAGGCTTGTTGTCTCCAAATACCGCTGGTGTGCGTTTTTCTGCCGGCTGGGAGGGCAGTTCATGTTTGCCGTCATTGGCATAGTGATGGTTTTTTGCGCCGTCATCGGCGGCTTTTTGATGGAGCAGGGGCAGATTGCTGTCCTTTTGCAGCCGTCGGAGCTGGTCATCATTGCCGGCGCGGCGGCGGGAACCATGCTGGCCGCGAATCCGGCGCATATTCTGAAGGCGATTGGGCGCGGGATCAGCGGCGTCCTGCGCGGCTCCGGTTATACCAGGGAACGCTACCTGCAAACGCTCAAGATGATGTACCAGATGCTCAATAAAGTGCGCAAAGAAGGAATGCTGAGCATTGAGAACGATATTGAAAAGCCCTCGACGAGCATCTTTTTCAAGTCGAATCCGGAGTTTCTGGCCGATCATGCGGCGGTGGATTTTGTGTGCGATACGCTGCGCACCGGGCTGGTGGGCGGCGTGGAGACCTTCGACGTGGACCAGATGCTGGAGCTGGACATGGAGGTGCACCACAAGGAGGCGCACCTGCCGGTGGCCGCGCTGGCGACGGCGGCGGACGCGATGCCGGGGCTGGGGATTGTGGCCGCCGTGCTTGGCGTGGTGGTGACGATGGGCTCGCTGGGCGGACCGCCGGAGGAGATCGGGCGCAAGGTGGCTGCGGCGCTGGTGGGGACTTTTCTGGGGATTCTGCTGTGCTATGGCGTGGCCGGGCCGCTGAGCGCGCACATGGCAAAGATTGCGGAGGATGAGAACTCTTACCTGCATGTGCTGCGAGTTCTGCTGATGGCGTTCCTCAAGGGCTCGGCGCCGATGATTGCGATCGAGATGGCGCGGCGGGCGATTCCGGCGCGGGTGCGGCCGAGCTTTATCGAGATGGAGAAGCACTGCAAGAGCACGCCGGCGGCGGCCAGCGCCGCCAGGAGCGAAGCCGCCGCCTGAGAAGCGGGATCGCAAAGAGCGACCCCAAAGAGCAACCAAGGAGACGCGTCTATGCCGCCGCAGCGCACCCAGCCACCGATCATCATCAAGCGCAAGCCGCGCCCGCACGCGCACTACCACGGCGGCGCGTGGAAGGTGGCTTACGCGGACTTTATGACGGCGATGATGGCGCTTTTTATTGTGCTGTGGATGATGAACCAGAGCACGAGGATCAAGCAGGCCGTGGCGGGCTACTTCAACGATCCGCATGGGACGGCCGCGCTGCTGGGCACCACGGTGAACGGCACCGGAACGCCTACGCCGATTTCAAATACCGATCTCAATGCGCTGAAGAACCGCATCGAGCAGGAGATCAAAGCGAAGAAGGATCTCGAAAAGCTGGCCAAGCAGATCGAGATCACGATTACGCCGGAGGGGCTGCGCATCGAGATGCTGGAGGACAAGAACGGCACGTTCTACAAGAGCGGCAGCGCGCAGTTGAGCCAGAATGGGCAGGAGCTGCTGGCGCTGCTGGCAAGCGAGCTGAAGACGATTCCCAACCACCTGTTGATTGAAGGACACACGGACGCGACGCAGTACTCGACCAACGCGGACTATACGAACTGGGAGCTCTCGACCGACCGGGCCAACGCGGCGCGAAGGCTTTTGCAGCAGGACGGCGTGCGGCACGACCAGGTGACGCAGGTGCGCGGCTACGCCGACCAGATGCTGCGCGTACCGTCGAATCCGTTCGACCCCTCGAACCGGCGGGTGACGATCCTGGTGAAGAATGAGCCGGGCGCGCCGGCAAAGCTGCCGGCAGTTCCCGGCCTTGCGCAGGATGGCTCGACGACATCTGCCTCCGCGTCTACGGCAGCGATGAAGATTCCGGCGACGGCTGCGGGAAGCGGGAAGAAAATCAGCCCATAAATCCGGCAGCATGTCCGTTTGGCAACCGGGGTTAGGCAGTGCCTGTTGAATCCTTCTGTTGAGGAAACTTGCGGGAAATCGAGCTTAGCAGGGGCTAAAGCCCGGAGAATTTTTGCCGCTTTTCGGCACGGCTGAAGCCGTGCCCTGTTACAAAGCACGTCAAGCCGGGATGCTGATGACGGCTTGTAAATCAAGAGTGAGTTTCCATGAAAAACGCCGGGACGGGATGAGCCGCTCCGGCGTTTTTGTTCCGCATGGTTGCTGTCAGAAGTCGTAGCGCAGGCTGAACTGCATCCGGCGGTAGGTGGACAACATGCCGCCGTAGGCGCCGAAGGTGCCGCTGGTAAGCGCTGCGTTCAGGTTCAGCGGGCTGTCATCAAAGCGAACGTTGTTGCCCACGTTGTAGACCTCGCCGGTGAACTTCAAGGTGCCGTACTCGGCAAGGCTCCAGGTCTTGGAAAGCGCGGAGTCGATGTCGAAGTAGCCGTCGCCGCGGAAGTTGTTGCGCTGTCCCGCTTCGCCCGGGTACGGGAGCCGGATCGGCGTTCCGGTGTAGACGCCGTTGTTGATGACGGAGGCGGTATTGCCGGCAAAGACCTGCGGCACGCCATCCACGAGATGCTTGGCCAGCTTGACCTGCCCGGTCACGACGCCGAAGCCTTCAAGCTGCCAGTCCGTTGACCAGCCGGGCTCGGTGACGGAGAACGGCAGCGGCGTGGCCCAGCGGCTAAGGCCCGACAACTGCCAGCCGCCGGCGATGGCATCGATCAGCCTGCCGGAGTTGCCGAGCAGGCGCTTGCCGTGCCCGACGGGCAGCTCGTAGACCCAGTCGAGAGAGAGCAGGCTGCGGGTGTCGAAATCCGACGGCCCTTTGTTCAGCTTGGGGTTGAAGGAGTTCTGAATGCCCGATCCGCCGAAGGAGTCGTTGGAAAATTCGTTCGACCGCTCCGCCTCCGAGCCCATGTCCAGGGACTTGCTCCAGGTGTAGTTGATGTCGGCGGTCAATCCGTGGCTCTCCGGGTGCCTCAGCATCACCTGCAGGCCGTTGTAGGAGCTGTTGCCGATGGACGACCAGGCAAACAGCGAAGAGAACTGGCTCTGGAAGAAGTCGAACTGCGGCCCGGCCGGGTTGGCGAAGAGGTCGAGGTCGTAAAGCGCGCTGGTCTCGCCGGCGGTGTAGCGGTAGTAGGTCCACAGGTCGGAGTAGATGGCCTGCGTGGCGCTCTCGCCCTGGTAATCCGTGTTCGCCATGAAGGGGAACATGTCTTCGAAATAGGGAATGGGGCTCACGGTTGCGTTGGGATTTCCGCCGTTCTCGTCGGAGATGTGCGAGAGCTTGGCGCCGTTGCTGAAGTAGTCGCCTCCGCCACTCGGGTCCACCAGGTCCACGGGCTCGGCAAGGTCGAGCTGTTCGAGCAGGTGACGGCCCAGGCGGCCAACGTAGTCCTCCTCGAAGATGAAGCCGCCGGGCAGCTCGTGCTGGAAGGACAGGTTGAAGGCATAGGAGTACGGCGTCTTGAGGTGGTTGTCGATGCCCCAGGTGATGGCCAGGCCGCAGTTCAGCACGGTGTCTGCGGATGAGTTCTGAGCCGAGATCGGCTGGTAGGGATAAGTGATGGTCTGCGGCGGCGAAGAGCAGCCGGAGAGCGACGGGATGTCGTGCGGCCCGCCGAAGCGCGGCGAATTCTGCACCGTATAGGCGCTGGCCGGACTCTCAGTGGAGTTGCTCAGGCCGAAGGAGCCTTCCTCGTCAAAGGAGTTGACGATCGCCTCGCCGAAGTGATCGAAGTACATGCCCGCGCCGACGCGGATGGTTGTGCGCGGATTGGGCGCGTAGACAGCCGCCAGGCGCGGCGCAATGTTGTCCTTCTGCTTGGCCCAGTAGCCCGGCGCGTGGTTGGCCTTGCCGCTGGGAGTGAAGGAGAGCGGCGTGTCGTCGGGAATGCCCTGGGCGGCGTCTTTGGCGCGGGTTTCAAACCAGTCGTGCGTGTCCACGGTGGGCGAGACCTGCTGGCCGTTGACCTCGTACGGCGCTTGCAGCAGCGAGTGGCGTATGCCGAAGGTCAGAGTGAAGTTGGGCTTGATGCGCCAGGAATCCTGCACGTAATACTCGAACTCGTTGGCGCGGAAGTGCCGGGCGATGGGAGCGCCGTCGGCGTAGAGCGCGCCCGAGGTGGGCCCGGATACGGAGTAGTTGTACTGCACGGTGGTGGAGGGAACGAGGCCGACAAGGTTGTCGTAGGCGATCTCGTAGGAGTTCTCGAACCCGGCGCCGACCAGCGGGCTGTCGTTGCTGCAGTTGGGGTCCGCGGAGGTCAGCACGCAGGGATCGTTGGGCGCGTTGGCGAGCCAGTAGGGGTTGGTGCTGGCGCTGGTGTAGGAGTTTGCATCGCTGGTGCGGTTGTTGCTGATCCCGCGCCAGTTGCCGCCGAAGCTGAGGGTGTGGTTGCCCTTGGTCCAGGTCAGATTGTCGATGATGTTCTGCACCGGCACATTGACGATGGTGGTCAAGGCGTGCGAGGTGGGCTGGTCGAGGAAACGAAAATCGACCCAATCTCCCTGGCCGGAGCCGATGCCGCGCGTCGAATAGCCCTGGCGGATATACCCGTAGCGGAGATCATTGACGATGTTGTTGGTCGGGGTCCACGTATGTCCCACAGCAAGGCCTTTGGTGTTGTCTTCCGACCAGGAAGCGAGGGGCTGGCCGGGCAGGTTTTCAACTCCAAAACAGGTGCCGGCGGAAACCACGCCGGGACAGCTTCCGGAGGCGGTAGGCAGATTGCCGGTATCTTTCTGGAGATTGCCGCGGACAAAGATGTGCTGTTGCGGGTTCAGGTCGTAATCAACCTTGAAGATCGAGGTGTTTTC
>JASHPD010000038.1 GCA_030038315.1 Acidobacteriaceae bacterium | reverse complement strand
ACGCGGCGGGGGTCGAGGTGCCGACGGAGACCTTTGACCAGACGCTGGTGTTTACGCACCTGAAGCTCCTGAACCAGACTAAAAATCCACTGTTTCTGCGGCAGATTCTGACCAATGTGACGCTGCCGGATGGGATTCACTCGAGCTATGCGGCGCCGGCGGCGGATTATCAGCGGCTCTTTGTGGCCGAGCCGGAGCTGGCCGCGCTGCGCGGGACGCCGCTGGCATTTGATACGACGATTCCGCCGGGCGGGACGGTGGAGGGAGATATTGTGGCGTCGTTCCACCTGACGCAGGCGCAATGGGAGGCACGCAAAGGGATGGATTACACGGTGAGCTTGCAGTACTTGCCGGATGTGACGCTGCCGGCGGGGGCGGTGGTGGAGAAATGATTTTTTGAGGGAATAGGGATTAAGGAACAGGGATTAGGGGTTTATCGATAAACGCAAAAACTATAAAAGGCAAAAACTGCAAATATCCCACCTTTGCGAAGAACGGGAAGGATAGGGTACCCGATACCTGAGATCGTGGTGGATCGAACTTCCCTCCCATGTCTCCAAAACCGGGAGACATGGGGCACCCTATTCCGGTTGGGCCGCATCCGAGCTTTGTCCCTTTGTCCCTTTGTCCCTTTGTCCCTTTGTCCCTTTGTCCCTTTGTCGTCACATTCCGGCTGGGGCGGGTGAGGATTTCGGCGTGGAGAGATAGCCGGTGATCTGGTTCTTGTTGTCGATGCTGTTGACTACGATTTCAAAGAGGCCGTGGTCCTTGCCGCTGTAGAACTGGAGAGGCTCGTTGACGTTGCGGTCCTTCTTTTCGTAGCGCATGTCGTCGGCGTAGACGACGAGGGTGAAGCGGGAGCGCTTGGCGTCGGTCTTCCTGAGCTCGAGGCTGACGGTGCCTACGGGCTTGCGCTTGCCCCTGGTGAGCGTGAACTCGTATTAATTGCGGTCGCCCTTGTGCTTGAGGATTTCGAGCTCGTCGCGGTTGCGGGCGATGAGGCTGGCGTGGTCGCTCAAGTCGCCCTTGATGGACTGCAACTGGGTGATGGCGCCGGCGAGATCGCTTTGCGTTTTGGCAACGTCGGACTTGACGCCGCCGACGTCGGTCTTGACGGAGGAGACATCGCCCTGGACGGCGCTGACCTGCTGCGCGGTCTGCTGCTGCTCGGATTCGAGGCGCTTGTTGGCGGCATCCTGCTGCGCGACGATCTGCTGGGCGCGGGCGTCCATCTGCTTCTGGGTGATGCCGAGCGAGCGGCTTAGCTCTTCGGTGGCGACGTGGAGGCGGGCGTTGGTGGTTTCCAGCTCGTCGGCGAGATGGTCGTTTTTCTGGTTGGCTGCGGCGAGCGCGGCCTGCGTGGCGGTGAGGCGGTGGCTGAGGCTGTAGCTCCAGAAAAGGCCGCCGATGCCGGCGAGAAGCGCTATGGCAAGGGCGAAGAGAAATGCGGACGAAAAATCGCGCTGCGGAGGCTCAAGAGAATCGTTCATCGAAGCACCTCGGTGTTTGGGCTGTAAGAATGCTGCCGGTTTTGTACTCCGTTTTTCCGTTAGACGCCGGGGACGGGTTGGGGATGATGTTTTTGCGGCTTTGTTTCGCCGCGTTCCCGGCGACCGGGGATTTGGGCATCCGGGGACGGGTTGAAGTTCATGCTATCCCACGTCCCCATATGCGAGGGACGTGGGGCACCCGGCGGTTGTTGCGATTCGGCTTGAAAAGGCTGTTGCTTCGGCTGCTGGATGGTTCGAGGATTTTTTAGCGAGCTAGCTGCGCTTCGCGCGATAACAGGTTAGCGAGTCAGCGGCGGGCGTGGGCGAAGCGCGCTATGGCTACGCCGCCGAGGACGAAGAGCAGCGGAAAAAACTCGATGGTGTAGCGGGCTTCAGCGGCTTCGAGCGTGGAGAGCAGGGCGCAGCGGAGCACGAAATAGAGCAGCATCCACTTCCAGAGACGCGGGCGCAGGCAGAGGCCGATGGCGGCGAGCAGGAAATAGAAGAGATTGAGCCCTGCGTAGAACCAACTGAACTCGGTTTCTTCCGGATGGTAAAAAGGCTTCCACCAGTCGAGATTGATGGGCAGGTTTTCGACGCGCGGGCGGAAGAGCATGTCCACGACGCGTCCTAATGGGAGCACGAGGTAATAACGCAGCGGATGCGCGGCGATGCGCTCGGCGGCGAGTCTGGCAAAGCGCGCGTCGATCTCCGGCGTGAAGTCCTCGTCGTTGGCCTCGTAGGCTTGCGCGATTGCTTCGGTTTCCGCGCGCTGGGCGGGCGAGTCGATGGCGCGCGCGGGAAGTTTTGCCAGGTCGAAGGGACCGTCGGGGACGATCCAGTAGATTTCGTAGGTGGTGTAGAAGTCGAGGGACCAGGTTTTGACCCAGCGCTGCCAGCCGGGCCAGGTGGGATCGCCTGGATCGGTGGCGTAGCGCGGAGCGAGCGGTTGAAAGACGTGCATGACGCGCCAGTTGCGCACGGTCCAGACGGCGAAGGGCGCGACGGCGATGAGGAGACAGACGAGCGCCAGGCGGAGGCGGGTTTTGAGCGGCGCGGTGGGGGTTGTGCGATCCCACCCTAGGCGCAAAGACAAAGACGCGCCGAAGGTGGGGCACCCGGCTGTTGAGGCTTTCTGTGTTTTAGAGCGGTGCGGGGATGGAAAGAGCGCAAGCAGCATGGGCGTGGCGAAGGCAATGCCGACGAGCGCGCCGTCGGGACGGAGCAATGCGGCGTAGGTAATGGCGAGCGTGAAGCAGATTGCCGCGGGCCAGGTTTGTTCTTCCTGAAAGCGCACTGCGGCCCACAGCGCAAGGGCAATCGTGAAGCAGGTGAGCGACTCGGTGAGCGGCGTGGCGTCGTAGATGGCGGTAAAGGGGCAGAGGCAGGCGAGCCAGAGCGCGGCGTGGAAGGCGGTTTTGCGGCGTAGTGCCGGACTGAGACGCGCGGCGACCGAGGCGAGCAGCAGGCAGGCGGCAAGCTCGCAGAGAATCTGCACCACGACGGGCGGATAATAACGATCCACGCCGAAGAGGCGGAAACAGCCGAGGAGAAAAAGCGGATAGCCGGGCAGGCGGATGAGCGTAGGCGCGAGCACGCCTTGCAGGTTCGGAATCTGGTAACGGCCGTGGAGCAGGGTCTTCGCAAGCTGGCCGTAGACCAGCGAGTCGCCGTTGTCCTGAAAGAATGCGGCGGCCATCCAGAGGCGCAGCGCCACGCCGGCCGCAAGAGCCAGGGACACGGAGAGGATGGACCAGGGACCGAGGCGGCCCAGTCGCGCTTTGGCGCCTGATCCGGCTCCTACTTTGGATTGACTCACCGCGGCAACTCTCATAGATTCGTACTGTACCCTTATAGATTAGAGCCTTTATGCGTGTTGCCACGCGGCTGGTCGGGACCGATGCCAGAGAAGCAGATTTTTTACGATCCACAACGAAAGCGCTGGAAGCGGCTGCGCCGGATTCTGGACGCGGCGGCGGTTCTGCTGACCCTGGTGATCGCGGGCTTTGTCTTCAACACGTTTCGCGGGGAGCGGCTGCCGGAGCTGCTGCTGCCGATTCCGAAGCACAACTACCGCGCGCTGAACGACCGCACGCCGCTGCTGAAGGCGACGAAGGCGATCCGGCCGGCGCGGCGCAAGACGAAGCGCAAGCCGTCGGAGATTCCGCTGAATACGGGCGAGGGATTGCGCGCGGCTTACTACGTTCCGGACGACGCG
>JASHPD010000037.1 GCA_030038315.1 Acidobacteriaceae bacterium | reverse complement strand
CCCCGCTCGCGCTCTTCCGGCGCGTTGTCAATCGTGTCGAACGAGCGGAACTTGATGTTCGGGTTGTGCTTCGACAACACCTTCGTGATCGCCGCCGTCAACGTCGTCTTCCCGTGATCGATATGCCCAATCGTCCCCACATTCACGTGCGGCTTGCTGCGATCAAACTTTTCCTTCGCCATAAAAGTCCCTGATTCCCTTTCGTAGCTCTTGCAGCCTGTTTCACTGCCTGTTTCGAACTCGGGGCGCCGCCCACGCGGCTCCAGCCCCAAAATTTTTCTCTTCGCGCTTCGCGGCATATCGCCATGCAAATCGCAAAAACTTACTTATTGCCCTGCGACCGGCCGATGATCTCATCGGCAATCAAGCGCGGAGCCTCTTCATAACGCGCGAACTGCATCGAATACGACGCGCGGCCCTGCGTGGACGAGCGAATGTCGTTCACGTAACCGAACATTTCCTTGAGCGGCACGATTGCCTTGATGACCTGCGAACCGCCCGCGTGCTCCATGCCTTCAATGCGCCCGCGGCGCGAGTTGATGTCGCCGATGATCGTGCCCATGAACTCCTCGGGCACCGTCACCTCAACCGCCATCACAGGCTCCAGCAGCACCGGGCCGGCTTTGCGCGCGGCTTCCTTGAACGCGATTGAGCCGGCGAACTTGAAGGCCATTTCGTTCGAGTCCACGTCGTGATAGCTGCCGTCGAAGAGCGTCACCTTGACGTCCACCACCGGGAAGCCCGCAAGGATGCCAAGCTCCAGCGCGCCCTGCACACCCTGATCGATGGGCTTGATGTATTCCTTCGGAACCGATCCGCCCTTGATCTCGTTGATGAACTCGTAGCCCTTGCCCGGCTCATTCGGCTCGATACGCAGCCAGCAGTGGCCGTAGTTGCCCGAGCCGCCCGTCTGCCGAATGTACTTGCCCTCAGCCTCAGCCTTCTTGCGAATCGTCTCGCGGAACGCCACCTTCGGCTCGCCCACATTGGCCTCGACCTTATGCTCGCGCTTCATGCGGTCCACAAGAATCTCAAGGTGCAGCTCGCCCATGCCGCTGATGATCGTCTGGCCCGAATCTTCGTCGGTGCGAACCTTGAAGGTCGGATCTTCATCGGCCAGCTTGGAGAGCGCAATGCCCATCTTTTCCTGGTCGGCCTTGGTCTTCGGCTCAATGGCCACCGAGATTACCGGCTCAGGAAAAGTGATCGCGCCGAGCGCAATCGGATGCTGCGGGTTGCTCAGCGTGTCGCCTGTCTTCATATCCTTGAGGCCCACGCAGGCGCAGATGTCGCCGGCCATAATCTCGGTGATATCTTCCCGCTTGTTGGCGTGCATCTTGACGAGACGGCCCACGCGCTCGGTCTTGCCGGTACGCGGGTTCAGGATCGTGTCGCCCGTCTTCAGCGTGCCCGAATAGACACGGATAAACGAGAGTTTGCCGAACGGGTCGTTAATCAGCTTGAAGGCCAGCGCCGAAAGCGGCTCATTGTCGTCCACTTTGCGGACCAGGATCGCTTCGTGATTGTGCGGATCGATACCTTCCACGGGAGGCTTGTCGAGCGGGCTCGGCAGGTAATCGACCACCGCATCAAGCAGCGTCTGGACACCTTTATTTTTGAAGGCCGAACCGCAGATCACCGGGAAGACCTTCAGCTCATTCACGGCCTTGCGAATGCCGGCCTTGAGCTCGGCAACCGACGGCGTCTCGCCTTCGAGGAACTTCTCAAGCAGCAGGTCGTCCGTCTCGGCAATCGTCTCGATCAACTGAGTACGGAAGGCCTCGGCTTTCTTGACGAGATCGGCAGGAATCTCTTCGATGTCGTACTTCGCGCCCATCGTCTCGTCGTGCCACAGGATCGCCTTCATCTCGATCAGGTCCACGACGCCCTTGAAGTTCGCCTCGGCGCCAATCGGAATCTGCAGCGCAACGGGCCGCGCGCCCAGCCGCTTGCGGATGGTGTCAATCACGTGCTCGAAATCCGCGCCGTTCTTGTCCATCTTGTTCACGAAGCAGATGCGCGGAACCTTGTACTTGTCGCCCTGACGCCAAACCGTCTCGGTCTGCGGCTGCACGCCGGAAACCGAGTCAAAGACCGCGACCGCGCCGTCGAGAACGCGGAGAGAGCGCTCGACCTCAGCGGTAAAGTCCACGTGGCCCGGAGTGTCGATGATATTGATGCGGATGTTGTTCCACGTGCAGGTCGTCGCGGCCGACGTAATCGTAATGCCGCGCTCCTGCTCCTGCTCCATGTAGTCCATGGTCGCGGTGCCCTCATGCACTTCGCCAATGCGGTGCGTGATGCCCGTGTAGAACAGGATGCGCTCTGTCGCTGTCGTCTTGCCGGCGTCGATATGCGCCATGATGCCGATGTTGCGGCAACGATTCAGAGGTACGGTGCGAGCCACGTCCATTCTTCCTTGCGAGCTTTCGCTCGCCGTTATTTCGTACAACCCAACCAAACTTCGTCCCGGCAAAACTCAACCGGGACCTAATCCGCTACAAGACCAACCTGCCGGTTTTTCTTTACCAGCGATAGTGCGCAAAGGCCTTGTTCGCCTCAGCCATGCGATGCACGTCTTCCTTCTTCTTCATCGCAGCGCCGCGGCCATTCGCCGCATCCAGAAGCTCATTCGAGAGCTTCTCGACCATGCCCTTTTCGCCACGGCTGCGCCCGTAGGTGATGATCCAGCGAATCGCCAGCGAGGTACGCCGCTCCGGGTTCACTTCAATCGGCACCTGGTAATTGGCGCCGCCCACGCGGCGGGTTTTCACTTCGAGCAGGGGCTTGACGTTCTCGACGGCCTTCTTGAAGAGCTTCAGAGCCTCGTCGCCGCCCTTCGACTCCAGGTTCTTCATCGCCTGGTAGAAGATGCCCTGCGCGGTGGACTTCTTTCCGCCCCACATCATCGAGTTCACAAACTTGGTGACCAGCGTCGATCCGTAAACCGGGTCCGCCGCCACTTCCCGCTTCGCAATGTGCCCTTTTCTCGGCATAGTTCCTCGAAAACCTTCCGCGCTCTCTATAGCGCTGCTTCTACTGCCCCAGTCCCGGCCCAAACCGCATCCAGCCACTCCGTCCGGGAACCGCTCTTCACTTCCGCGCCAAACTCACCACCACTACCGAAGAGTCAAGGCGCGGAGCGCTACTTCTTACCCTTCGCCGGCGCCGCTGCACCGCCCTTGGCGCGCTTGGCACCGTACTTCGAGCGGCTCTGCTTGCGGTTGGCCACGCCCACCGAATCGAGCGTCCCGCGAACCACGTGATAACGAACACCCGGCAGATCCTTCACACGGCCGCCGCGGATGAGCACGATCGAGTGCTCCTGCAGGTTGTGGCCGATGCCCGGAATGTAGGTTGTCACCTCGATGCCGTTGGTCAGGCGAACACGCGCCACCTTGCGGAGCGCCGAGTTCGGCTTCTTCGGCGTCTGCGTGTAGACGCGGGTGCAAACGCCGCGCCGCTGCGGCGAGGCCTGCAGTGCCGGCGAGGCCGTCTTGTAGCGGGGGGCCGTGCGGCCCTTGCGGACAAGCTGATTAAACGTAGGCAAACCGAAACTCCTTACCCGAAAGCCTCAACATCTCGAACAGCCGCGCACAGGCCTTCGGGCTGTCCTCGCCGCGGAAGGCTGTTTCAGCCATCCGGACGCACGAAAGCCCATTCCTGCTTCGCGTCTGCCTTCTTCCCATCTCAGACGAGAGCCGCGACGGTGGCTGCACGTTTCCGGCTTTTCAGCCTGGAAAGCCAACTCCGTTTCGCGGTTCCGGCTCGCATAGCCCTCCAAGGCGGAGAACGCGCGAGCGCCGTAGCGAATATCTGCGAAGAACGCTCCGACTTCTTTTTTGCGTCTTCGTCTTGTGCCCCCGCCCTCGCAAGAAAGAGAGCCCGGAGCTTGTCCGGCCGGAAATCCAACCCCGGCCCCAGGTTCAGCGTCTTGTACTTACTCAAGACCGCCGCCTGCTCATCCCGTTTTCGTCAAGACACACGAAAAGGAACGTTCTTGCGGAACCTTCTAACAATATCAAGAATCCTGCAAAGGGTCAACGAATTCTCACTTGGAACCGATGAATTTTGACTTGCGGACGCATTTTTCTCGTCCTCCGGCCAATTTGATCTCCTCACCGCGTCTTCTGCGGCGAATCCGGTGCAATCCTCCCCAGCAAAAACTCAAGAAAACCTGCCTCATCCGACTTCAGGCAGACGTTCGCATTCGGCACGCCCGCCACCGGCATCGTCATCCCCTTGCCATCGACCTCCAGCCGCAATGCCCGCATCGGGCAGAGCTCGGGCCGGATCGCGTAGCTCGCCGCCACCGGGTCGTACAGCGTCGGATTCACGCCATGCCAATCGTTCAGCACCTTCCATTGGTGGTAAAGCAGCGTTACCTGGTCCGTCACCGGCGATCCATACGAGAAAATCCGGTCCTGGTCCGCCTCGGGGAGCGAAATCTGGGTTGAATCGAGCGGCAGCATGAAAATCGGCACACCGGAAGCCAGCAACGCCTTCAATCCAGCCGGATCGCGCCCCGCATTCCACTCCACCTGCGGCGGCGTCCCCGGCTTGCCGTAGCCGCGATAAACGCTCCCACCCATCATCACCACGCGCTTCAGCTTGCGAAAGCTCGCCGGATCGCGCCCGATTGCCGCGCCGACATTGCCCAGCGGACCAATCGCAATCAGCGTCACCTGCCCCGGATACTTGCGCGCCTCACTGAGCAAAAATCGCACCGCATCAGGATGTGCGCGATCCGGCTCCCGCTCCGCATACGCCCGCTGCGTAAAGACATTCGAGGCCTTCGAAGCCATGCCGACCGCGACAGGAATATCCGTCCGTCCCGCAGCCTTCAGGTAGCGATCCACCAGCCGCGCCCGCAGCTCCGTATCGCCATACTCGGTCGTAATCCCCAGCAGCTTTACGTCAGGACTCTTCAACAGCAGCGCCAGCGCAAAGGCGTCGTCGATGTCATCGCCGATATCGGTGTCCAGAATTACCAGTTGCGGCTTCGGAACCGTCTGCGCCCAGGTCAGGCGCAGCCCACCCGCAGAAAGCGCCAGCACACAAGCCAACATCCACCCCAGCTTCTTCATGCCATCCACTCTACTAGGCGCGCCCAAACCGCCTCATATCCCGAGTGATTTTCATCACAGACGAAATGAAGACTAATTTTGTCGTATATAGTTAAATCTGAATGGCGACTGAATCAGTCGCATTTTTTGTGCTGTTAATAGCGATCAAATCGGTCGGCCTTTAGCTCCGAGCGCAGGATCGCGCAAGGCCCGGCAGTACAGGTGATTGTTGTCTATGAAGTTGTTCCGCTCCATCGCCCGGATTCTCTTGCTTCTCCCCGCAGTCACGACGGCCCTCGCCGCGCAGACCGTCTTCACTATTGCCGGAACCGTCCATGACGCCAGCGGCGCGCGCATCCCGCAGGCAAAGATTGCCGCCATTCTCACTGCAACCGCCGCACCCTCCCCCAATCCGCACGGCGCGGAAACCTCCACCGACGCCCAGGGCGAATTCCGCCTCACCGTGTCCGCAGCCGGTACATACGAGGTTCGCGTCACGGCCGACGGCTTCAAGCCGCTTACGCAAACTGCCGTTCTCTCGGCCGCGTCTCCGGCCGTCCATCTCGACCTCACGCTCGAAGTCGCCGCCAGCACCGAGAGCGTAGAGGTCACCGCGCAGGCGCTGGCCGCGGAAACCACCAGCACGCAACTGGGCGAAACGCTCAATTCCAGCAAGATGCAGAGCGTCCCGCTCAACGGCCGCAGTTTTACCGATCTCATGGCCGTGCAGCCCGGCATCGTGCCGCAGAACACCGCTCAGCCCGGCGCGGTCATTATGACCGGCGTAGCCTCCACGCCACCCTCCGGCGACGCCAACCCCGGCAATCTTTCCATCAGCGGCCAGCGCGAGACCTCCAATGGCTTCCGCGTCAACGGGGCCGATACCGAAGAAGACGTCAACATGGGCACGTCGATTATGCCCAATCTTGACTCTATCGAGAGCTTTCAGGTGCTCACCTCGAACTTCGATGCCGAATACGGCAACTCCTCCGGCGGCCAGATTCTCGTCACCACCAAATCCGGCACCGAGCAGTGGCACGGCTCGGCCTTCGAGTTCCTGCGCAACACGGCGCTCGATGCGCGCAATTATTTCTCCGACACCCGAGCGGCCTATCGCCAGAACCAGTTCGGGGCCACGCTCGGCGGCGCGCCGTTCCGCGCAAAAAGCCTTACGCTCTTCGCCGACTATCAAGGCACGCGCCTTACCGAAGGCATCGACACCGGCAACATCGCTGTTCCCACGCTGGCCGAGCGCAGCGGCGACTTCTCGCAGATTCCGCTCACCGGCAGCGTGAGCGGACCCTACATTGCGTCCTTGCTTTCGCAGCGCCTCGGTTATACCGTCACCTCCGGCGAGGCCTACTCGCAGGTCTTTCCTGACGGCCAGATTCCGCAATCGGCTTGGGTTCCGCCGGCGAAATACCTGCTCAGTTCCATCCCCCAGCCCAACGCCGGCGCGGCGCTCTTTGAAACTTCCGCCGAACCTGAAACGTTGACCGACGACAAAGGCGCACTGCGCGCTGACTGGGCGCATGATAACGGCACGTTGACCGCCTACTACTTTATCGACGGCTACTCGCTCGACAATCCCTACCCCACCGGCACCGGCGGAGCCAACGTCCCCGGCTTCGACGGCACCTCAAACGGCCTTGCGCAGCTTGTGAGCCTTGCGCATACGCAGACCTTCGGCAGCGCCACGCTCAACGAATTCCACCTGAGCTACATGCGCAACGCCAACGCCGTCGGCCAGCCCAAAGGCGGCGTGGGCCCGTCGCTTGCCGATCAGGGCTTCAATGGAATCGTTGCGCTCCAACCCTCCACCGAAGGCATTGAAAACGTCGCCTTCAACGACTTCACGATGGGCGTGGACACTACCGCGCTGGTGCAAACCGAAAATATCTACGAGGTGAGCGACGCTGTTTCGCGCATCTGGGGACACCACGGCCTCAAATTCGGCGGCGAGTTCCACGCCAACCAGATCAATACCAATCCTGATGTGGTCTTCAACGGCAGCTTCAGCTTCAGCGGTTCGGAGACCGGCATCGACTTCGCCGACTTCCTTATCGGCGCGCCGTCCAGCTACACGCAGGGCCAGGCCAACGCCTTCTACAACCGCAACCGCTACATGGCGGCCTTTGCGCAGGACAGTTGGCGCGCTACGGATCGCCTCACCGTCAACTACGGTGTGCGCTGGGACCGCATCCGCCCGTGGAACGAGAAATTCAACCAGTTGCAAACGCTGGTCAAAGGCGAGCAGTCGCAGGTTTTTCCCGGCGCGCCTGAGGGGCTTGTTTTTCCCGGCGATCCCGGCGTGCCGAGCTCGCTCGCAGCGCCGCGCAACGACTTTGCCCCGCGCATCGGCATCGCATGGGCTCCCGCTGCTGCGCAGGACAGCTTTTTGGGCAAGCTGCTCGGCAATCCGGGAAGCACCAGCGTCCGCCTTGGCTACGGCCTCTTTTACACCGCTTATGAAGGCCTTTCCGCTGGGATTATGAGCGCCAATCCGCCCTACGGCTACACTTACACTTCCGCCGCGCCGCCGCTTTTTGCGTCGCCGTTTACCGTTGCGTCCACTGGAGCCGACGCCGGCCAGCGCTTCCCGCTCGAAAAAGTAGCCTTCGGCGCCAGCCGCGCTAATCCCAACGACAGCGTGGACTGGAGCCAGTTTGAGCCGCTGGTCGGCATCCCCGCCGTCGATCCGCGCGACGTGACACCCTATGCCGAACACTGGATGCTCAGCCTAGAACGTCAACTGGGCGGCCAGCGCGGCGCAAACACGCTCGTCACGCTCAGCTACGTCGGCACCGGCGCGCACCATCTGCTGGCGCTCGAAGAAGCCAACCCCGCCGACCCGGCGCTCTGCCTCAGCCTCGGCACGTCGGTCTGCGGCCCTTTTAACGAGCAGGCGGCGCGCACGCAATTCGGTCCGGCCTTCGGCAGCGTCGAGCTTCAGCGCACCATCGCCAACTCCGGCTACAACGCTTTCGAAGCCACGCTGAATCACCGCTCGCGCAATCTGGAATTGCTGGCCAGCTACACTTACTCGAAATCCATCGACCAGTCCACCGGCCTGCCTGAGCCGGTGAACCCGGTCGATCCCTCGCTCAGCCGCGGACTCTCATCCTTCGACCTGCGCCACAACTTCGTTGCCAGTTTCCATTACCAAGCGCCAGCGCTCAACGCCTCGCGCGCTGTCAATGCGCTGGCCAACGGCTGGGCTATCGCCGGCATTGCGCGCTTCACCACCGGCCTGCCCGTCACACTGCTCAACAACAACGACACCTCGCTGCTCGGCACCATTCCCAACGGTATTAACAACAATGGCGTCGATACTCCCGACTGGAGCGGCAAATCGCTCGATCTGCACCTCAACCCGCGCGACGGCGTGCCGGTTTTCGACGCCTCGCAGCTCACCCTGCCCGCGCTCGGCACCATGGGCAATGCACGCCGCCGTTTCTTCTCCGGCCCCGGCATGGAAAACCTCGACGCAACCCTCTCGCGTAGCTTCCGCCTGGGCGAGAGCCGACAGCTTGAATTTCGCGCCGAAGCCTTTAACACCTTCAACCACGCGCAGTTCTTCGGCGCAGCCTCGGTGGAAGGCAACATATCGAGCACCAGTTTCGGCGAGGCTGTCAGCGCCATGTCGCCGCGCCTGATGCAGCTTGCCCTGCGTTACAGATTTTGAGGAAACAAGAAGCGCCGCGGGCGGTTCGCTACGCGACCCGCTCCAGGGGACGATGATGAAGAGGCATCAAATCCTCAGACCGCAGCGTGGCCAAAGCATAGGTGCGACCTTCGTCGCCTGCTCAACATTCTAATTTATATTAGAATGTCAAATACGAGGTGCAATCATGCTTAAGTTGAAGCTGACCACGATTGGAAGTTCTGTGGGAGTGATCCTGCCGAAAGAAGCCTTGTCGCGTCTCAAGGTCGGCAAGGGAGACACCATTTTTCTAACGGAAGAGAAAGATGGTTTCAGGGTTACTCCATTTGATCCGGAGTTTGAAAAGACGATGGAAGCGGCCCGCAGAGTTATGAAGCGGCGCAGGAACGCATTGCGGGAATTGGCAAAGTGAAATCCGATCCGTGGATGTGGGTTCCGCTGGAGGCAGTCCTTGCCATCCATGACGAACAGATTTCCGAGCATGGTGGAATTCGTGGAGTGCGGGATCTCGCCGCGGTTGAGTCTGCGCTTGCCCGTCCGCACAACCTCCTGGCCTACGCGAAACCGGATGCCGCTCGATTGGCGGCGGCGTATGCCTTTGGACTGTGCAATCACCACGCGTTTCTCGACGGCAACAAGCGTACCGCCTATGTCGTCGCGGAAACATTTCTTGATCTAAACGGATACGCCATGAACGCCTCAGACGAGGCTGTGGTGAGCACAATGCTTGCAGTAGCATCCGGCGTTATGGCCGAAGATCAACTGGAAAAATGGTTCCGGTTGTATATCCGCTGAAACCACTCACCTTGTTTCCGGCTGCCCCGGCGTCAGCACCGGAATCCCATCCACTACGGGATAGGCGCACCCGCACTTCGCACAGATCAGCCGATCCGCGTCGGGCCTGGAATCGAGCCGCAGTTCGCCCCGGCAAACCGGGCAAGCCAGCAGCTCACGAATCGCAGAAAATTCTTTGGAAAAATCGGCTTTCAAGGAAGCATCAGCCATAGCAATCCGCTACTGAATCGTAGCGCCGGACGCCGCATCCGCCGCGGGCGTCACGCTCCGCGCCCGGCTGGCAAACTCGCGCTCGATCTTCTCGTTCACGCCGGACTTGGCAAGCTCATACGCCACGCGAATTCCGTTGAAGATCGCGTTGTCATTCGACGAGCCGTGTCCGATGATGCAGACTCCGCGCACGCCCAAGAGCGGCGCGCCGCCGTATTCGGTGTAATCCAGCCGGCGGCGAAAATCGTTGAACGCCTGCCGCGAGAGCAGCGCGCCCACTTTGGCCGTAACGGTGCGGTTCAGCGAAGCCCTGAGCGCCTCGCGCACAAACTTTCCGATGCCCTCGCTGGTCTTCAGCGCAACATTGCCCACGAAGCCGTCGCAGACAATCACATCGGCGTTGCCGTTGAAGATATCGCGCCCCTCGACGTTGCCGACGAAGTTGATCGGCAGCGCCTTCAACAGCGGCGTCGCTTCGCGCGTCAGCTCGTTTCCCTTGGTTTCTTCCTCGCCGATCGACAACAACCCCACCCGCGGCGAGCGCACCTTGAAGACCGAGCGGGCATACATCTCGCCCATCACGGCAAACTGCTCCAGGTTGTGCGCCTTGCAATCCACATTCGCGCCCACATCGAGCAGCACGCAGGGATTGCCGGTGGTCGTCGGCATCGGCGTCGCCAGCGCGGGCCGGTCCACGCCGGGCAGCGCACCGAGCACCATCTTGGCCGTAGCCATCGCCGCGCCGGTGTTGCCGGCCGTAACAAAACCGACAGCCTTATGCTCGCGGACCAGCTTCAGTCCCACGCGCATCGAGCTGTCTTTTTTCGTGCGAACGGCGTGCGCCGCCTTTTCGTCCATCCCGATCCGCTCGGAAGCGTGGTGGATGATGATCGGCAGGTCTTCGTTTTCGAGATGCTCGTCGAGCAGGTCGCGCAGATCCGGCTCGGGCCCGATCAGGTGGACCCGAACGGGCAGCGCGCGGCAGGCCAGAACGGCCCCGCGAATCTCAGGCTCGGGGGCCTTGTCGGAGCCGTAAGCGTCGAGAGCGATGTCGATGAGCATAGTGCCCGGCGCGCGCTTACTTGGCTTCCTTCATTTCCACCACCGTGCGGCCCTTGTAGTTTCCGCACTTGGGGCAGGCGCGATGCGGCAGCTTCTTCTCATGGCACACCGGGCACTCGGAGAGTCCCGTAGCCGTCAGGAAGTCGTGAGCGCGGCGGTTGGCAGTGCGGCGCGCGGAGTGGCGCCGTTTCGGATTCGGCATGATGCAATTCCTTTCGTGTCAGCCCCTCAGTTTCGCTATCCCACCCATGCGCAAAAAACGCGCATGAATGGGGCACCCACACAGGCAAAACACCCCAAATTTGCTTGGGAGCAATCTTTTTTCAGGACTTGATCCGGCCGCGTAAACCGGCCAGCGCCTCCCACCGCGGGTCGCTTGGAGCTTCCTCGCAGTTGCAGGCTGCTGTGTTGCGGTTCTGGCCACAGCGCGGGCAAAGTCCCTTGCAGTCGGGCTTGCACAGCGTCTTCGCCGGCAGGGACAAAAGCACCTGCTCGCGCAGCACATCCTCAAGCAACAGACTGTCTTTTTGATAATACCCGATTTCCGTCTCGTCCGCAGTAATGGACCGCTCCTGCGCGCCGGAATCCGCGCCAATCGGCCGGAAAAGCAGGTCAAAATCGCCATCGAGATGCGTCGCCACCGGCTCCACGCACCGCGCGCAGGGCACCTCGAAATCGCCGGAAAACCGCCCCTTCAGCCGGATATCGGCCACAATCTCCTTTGGGCCCCGGTGCTCGTGCAGCACCTCGGCCCGTCCTGAAGCCGCGAGCGGCCCGCTCTGCTCAGCTTCGTCGCCGTAATCGATCCCACCCGGCGCAAACTGGAGATCGAACTCAACCGGCTCCCGCTCCAGCTCCACTACTTTGAATTCCATATTTTCAGCCTAAGGCATTTTCCGGAACTCTGTGAACTTCCGGCGAGAGGGAAGGTGGATTTTCTTTGAGGAAAATCCACTCGGCTGTCGCGGCTTCGGTCTACACCTATCCGGAAAATGCTATAGGGCGCAAAAAACGCGCCGTCAATGACCCGTCTATGAGATATCCCACTCCACGCACCAGCCTGGGCACCTCAGGGTAGTGGGTCAGTCTGAAAAAGCAGCCCTCAGGGGCTAAAGCCCTTATTCCGATACGCCATAATTGGCACGACTGAAGTCGTGCCCTGTTACAAAGCAAATTCAAATGGACCCACTACCCACCTCAGCCGCGCCGCATCCGGTCTGCCATACTGGATAGCGCCATGCACTCCACGGAGCTGCGCATCCGCACCGCGACGGCCGCAGATCGCGAGCGGCTGATCCCGCTCATCAACGCCGCATTTTCTGTAGAAACCTTCCTTGAAGGCCCGCGAACCGACCCTGAACGCCTGGCCGCCGTCATGGAAAAAGGCACTATCCTCGTCGGCGAAGATGCAGGCGGCGCCATCCTCGCTTCGGTCTACACGGAGTTGCGCGGCCCGCGCGGCTACATCGGAATGCTGGCCGTCGATCCGGCCCGCCAGCGCGCAGGGCTTGGACGCCGCATGATGCAGGCCGCCGAAGACCGCCTGCGTTCCCTGGGCTGCACGGCGGTAGACATCACCGTCCTCAGCCTGCGCCCGGAGCTGCCGCCGCTTTACCGCAAGCTCGGCTTCGTGGAAACCGGCACGGAGCCGTTTGTCTATCCCTACACCATTGCCGGCAACCAGCCCTGCCACTGCATTGTGATGT